>CAYMYD010000199.1:0-3443 GCA_964394535.1 uncultured Propionivibrio sp.
TTTGTTGGTATAAAACGGTTAGCTTAATGGATTTTGCTCTCATTTACCAGACGAATGCTGCCGAAATCGATATTGAGGGAAGAAAGAAGGGAGAAAAGAGAAGGATAAAACCGTCTGTCAGCCATGACTCTGCGGAAAAAAATGGTGTTTTTTCAGGCGCAAGCCGAAAAACCGTGCAGACACTCCCTGCCCCCTCACTGCCAGTCAAAGCTGTATTTCCACGCCAGCGCAGCCAGCGCCTGCTCATCGAGAAACGGGTATCGCTCTCTTGTCTGTTGCGCGGCACGCTGCGCGGCTGCGGGCAAATCCAGCGCTGACCAGTCGGTTTCCACGGCGTTCAGCACGGCCAGAATTTCCTCGACGGCCTCCCTGACGACCGCACCGCGCACAGGCCCGAAACGTTCGCTCAGGATGGCTTCATCGGCATACGGCCAGGCCGACCGGCCATAGCCCAGATAGAGGCACAGCCCTTCGCAGACTTCCCGGGCATTCATCGTCAGCGCTCGAAAATAACCCGTTCGGCCCGGCTGGCCGGGTCGATCACGGTGATCTTCCTGACCTGCGGATTGCCCTTGAGTGCCGGAAGTTCGGTCGTCTCCCAGACACTGCCGGGACGCAGGGTCTGGCCGATCACTGCCTTGAGTTCGCCACGAGCCCCCTGGGCAAAACCCAGCGAAGCGTCTTTCCAGGCCTGAACCACCGCCGGATTGGCTGCATCCCAGACCGGCATGGCGATTTTTCTTTTTTCCAGCAATTGCTCCAGCGTCGTCCCGCCACTGGCAGCGGCAATCTGACCGGCCACTTCCATCCCGCCAATACCGTTCGTCCGGCCTGACCAGAACACCGCCTCGTTCGCCCGGGTGGCAAAACGATTCCCGTCGCTAACCGGGTCTGGCGATACGCCCGCACAACCGGTCAGTAGCAACTGGGCCAGCATGAGCGCGGAGATCAGTCCGGCATTGAATTTTCTCAACAGGGTCATGGTGAGTCCTTTCCGGGAAAGATGTCAGAAAACAAAAAACCGGGATACCCAAGGCTCCCGGTTTTTCTGGATTGAAGCGGATTACTGAACCTTGGCCTTGGCGCGCAGATCCTCGACCATCTTGGTGATTTGCTGTGATTGCGCCTGTTGCAGCAGACGGGGCTTGATTTCATCGAAGGGCGGCGTGCTCAGCGGACGAGTGTCATCAAGCTGGATGACGTGATAGCCGAACTGCGACTTGACCGGTGCTTCGGTGTATTTGCCCTTGGCCAGGGCCGTCAGCGCATCGGCAAACGGCTTGACGAAGTTGCCGGGGCTGGCCCAGTCGAGGTTGCCGCCGTTTTCCTTGGAACCGGGGTCAATCGACTGTTTGGCAAGCTCCTCGAACTTGGCACCCTTCTTCAGGTTTTCGATCACGGCCACCGCCTCGGCTTCTTCCTTGACCAGAATGTGACGCGCCTTGTACTCGGTGTCACCAAGCTGTGCCTTGATCGCATCGTATTGCGACTTGAGCTGGGCATCACTGATCGGGTTCTTCTTGGTGAACTCCTGCACGTAAGCACGAATGATCACGGACTGACGCATGGCCTCGGCCTGGGCGGCAACGTCGGCCTTTTTGTCGACTCCGGATTTTTTGGCTTCCTGCATCAGAAGTTCGCGGCGAACCAGTTCTTCGCGCACGGCATTTTTCAGTTCAGCCGAATCCGGTGCGCCCTGGGCTTTCTGCTCGTTGATAAAGACATCGGCCATGTTTTGCGAAACGGCGGTGCCATTGACGGTGACGAAGGTATTGCCTGCGGCCAGAACGGAGGCCGAAAGGGTCGTGCCAATGATCAGTGCAGCCGCAATTTGCGTGAGTTTTTGCATGTTTGCTATTCCTTTTACTCAGGGGGAAGGTTCAAGAATTCGTGATACAAAAAAACCATTGATGTTATTCAAGGCGGGGATTCTACACCCTATTGCCGTTTTTCTTCTGACGATCCCATCACGTCGGCAGGACTTTTTTGAACGGCTTGACCGTCACTCTGGCATAGACACTTGCAGCGACGTAAGGGTCGGCATCAGCCCAGGCCTGCGCCGCCGCGAGCGAATCGAATTCGGCAATGACCACGCTGCCGGTAAACCCGGCCGCGCCGGGATCGGGCGAATCGATTGCCGGACAAGGCCCGGCAGCCAGCAGGCGACCGGCATCGCTCAGGGCTTTCAAGCGTTCAAGGTGGGCAGGCCGGACGGCCAGACGCTCGGCCAGGGTTCCAGGATGGTCTTCACCGACAATCGCGTAGAGCATCACTTTTTCTCCTCATCAATGTATCTGGACAGCATCAAGCCCTGTAGCAGGGCAAACACCAGCATCAGGCCGATGCCGCCAAAGAGTTTGAAATTGACCCAGGCATCGGTGGAAAAGCCAAATGCGAAGGCGACGGCCAGGTTGGCGACGCCCATGAAGGCAAAAAAACCGATCCAGGCCAGATTCAGCTTCGTCCATACGGCCTCGGGCAAGGTGATCTGCTCCTGCATCAGGGTACGAATCAGGTTCTTGCGGAACACCAGTGCGCTGACGGCCAACACCAACGCAAACGTCCAGTAGAGCACGGTCGGTTTCCACTTGATGAAGGTTTCGTCGTGTAGCAACAGGGTCATGCCGCCGAACACGCTGATGATCGCCAGGCTGATCCACATCATGTTCTCCACCTTGCGGTGCCGGAACCAGGACCAGCCAATCTGCAGGAAGGTTGCGGCAATCGCCACGCCGGTCGCCAGATAGATGTCGCCCAGCTTGAAGGCCGCGAAGAAGAGGATGACCGGAAACAGGTCGAAGAGAAATTTCATGAGGATTCCAAAGACGGTGCAAACAGGCGGGGATTATCACGGATTAGGCGGGACGCTGTCCATTTCCCGCCCCCGGAGCCGCTCACCAGCGAATCAGCCTTGCGGCGGCTTCCGGTGAGCTCCCGGCCGGGATGGTGCCAAGCAGCGGGGCAGCAAGACGCGCTTCGAGCGCGGCGCGGTTTTCCGTCAGACGGGACATCGCCGGATCGATACAGTTGGCGACCCAGCCGACCAGTTTCAGCCCGCGCGCCGCAATCGCTGCCTGGGTTAGCAGCGCATGATTGATGCAGCCAAGGCGCATGCCGACGACGAGGATGACCGGTAGCGCCAGCTGTTCCGCGAGATCGGCAGCATCGACACGCTCGCCGAGCGGAACGCAAAAACCACCGACGCCTTCGACGAGGACCGCGTCGGCCTGCTGTTCCAGTTGCCGGAAACAGCCGACGATGTGCGCCAGATCAATGGGGCGACCCGTCTCCTGCGCAGCGATATGCGGGGCAATGGGCGCAGCAAACAGGCAGGGGTTGACGAGTTCGCGCGCGGCCCGCACAGAGGAAGCCGCCAGCAGCGCCTCGACATCGTCATTATGCCCCCGCTCGTCCGTCCCTGCTGCCACCGGCTTCATGCCGAT
>CAYMYD010000199.1:3543-5002 GCA_964394535.1 uncultured Propionivibrio sp.
CGCAGCAGCGATTTGAGTTCCGGGTAGTACATCGTATGCCGTTCACGCAACAGCCTGACGGGGACAAAACCGGCCTTTTCAAGCGATGTACCGATGGCTTCCGGGGTGCTGAATGGCAGGGTGTGGCGATGCTGATCCACCTGGGCAAACGCCGTGCGCAATTCATGAAAGGTCTCCGGGCCAAGCGTGCTGGCGGCAAGCACGCCGCCCAGCGGCAAAACCCGCGCTGCCTCGGCAAAAACGACATCGGCAGCACACCACTGGAGGCTCAGACTCGACCACCAGAGGTCAAAAGCCTTCGCGGGAAAGGGCAGCTTTTCGATGTCGGCGGCAAAACAGGCGTCACTGGCGTCTTGCGCCAGCGTCAGCATCGCCGGGGCAAAATCGACGCCGGTAATGTGCGTCTGCGGCCAGCGTTCACGCAAGAGCCGCGCGCCGTAACCTGTCCCGCAACCGGCATCGAGAATCCTGCGGGGGCTGGTTTCAGGCGGGAGGATGTCCAGCAGGCGCGCACAGACCCGACGTTGCAGCACCGCGGCATTGTCATAGGTACTCGCAGCGCGGTCAAAGGATTCGCGCACGCGCTGTTTGATCGGGTCAGGAAGCATCAGCGTATTCGCCAAGCAGTCGGGCAAAGCGTTCAGGATCGTTGAGAAAAGGGGCGTGGGCCGCATCGGCAAAGTTTTCGAGACGCGCCATTGGCAGCGCAGCCTGCAACCAGTGCGCCGCTGCAACAGGCATCAACGGATCATGCTCACCGTGAATCAGCAGGGTCGGCGTCCGGATGGCCGGAACGGCGGCCCGCAGATCAAGATCGCGCAAGTAGCCCAGGCCTTGCAGCAGGCTGTCCCGATCCGGCAACGGCGTGGCAAGCAGCCCCTGCCGGAGCAGACGGCCAATGCGCTTGGCCTGGGTATCGCCCTGATTCAGCAGGGCAATAAAGCGTTGCAGCGTCGCTTCGGGCTGATCGCCGATGGCCTGGATAAAGCCGTCAAGCAGGGCGGGGGGCTGCGCCTGCGGCCAGTCTTCACGCTGCATGAAACAGGGGCTGGCGCCCACCAGCACCAGCCGACGGATTTTCTGCGCTGCCCATTGCGCCATCTGCAGGGCAAACAGGGCACCCAGCGACCAGCCGCAAAGCGTGCAGTCCGGCGGCAGCGTGGCAAGCAGCTTTTTCGCCTGCGCGGCAAAGCTGCCGGAATCCGCTACGGCACTACCGTAGCCGGGAAGATCGAGCAAATGGATACGGCAACGCGGTGCAGACACTGCCAGCGCTTCGAGCAAGGGAGCCCAGACGTAACTGCCCACCCCCCAGCCATGAATCAGGACCAGATCGTTCATCCTTAAACCCTCACCGCAAAGGCGCAAAGGTACAAAGATCGCAAAGGAAACGCTGACTTAATCAACGCCTCTGGTTTTCTCCCCTCGCCCGCTTGCGGGAGAGGGGCGGGGGAGAGGG
>CAYMYD010000200.1:0-4986 GCA_964394535.1 uncultured Propionivibrio sp.
AGAACCAGAAGTTCGGTATCAGCCAGTTTGCCGAACAGGTCAATTACCAGCGCGGGCTGGAAGGTGAACTGGCGCGCACGATTCAATCCATTGGCGCGGTACAGGGGGCGCGGGTTCATCTGGCGATTCCCAAGCCCACCGTTTTCCTGCGCGAGGAACTGAAGCCTTCGGCCTCGGTGATGGTCAGCCTCTATCCGGGACGCTCGCTCGATCCCATGCAGATTGTCGGCATCCAGAATCTGGTCGCGGCCAGCGTTCCCAATCTGGCGGTGGCTGGCGTCACCGTGATCGACCAGAGTGGCGCGATGATTTCACAGCTCAAGAGCCGCCTCATGGAGGCCGGGCTGGACCCGACGCAGATCAAGTATGTGCAGGAAATCGAGGCCAATACGATCAAGCGTGTCGAAGACATCCTGCTGCCGATCCTCGGCAAGGGCAACGCCCGTGTCCAGATCGCCGCCGACATCGACTTTTCCCAGAGCGAGCAGACCGCCGAAACGCATCGTCCGAACACCACGCCGCCTGATGTGAGCATCCGCAGTCAGCAGACCAGCGAAACGGCCAGTACTTCGCCGTCGGCGCTGGGGGTTCCCGGGGCGCTCAGTAACCAGCCGCCGGTGCCGCCGACGGCACCGATCACCCAGCCTGCCGTTCCCGGTGCGACGCCAGGCGCGCCCGGACAGGCCAACCAGCCGCCCATTCCCGGCCAGATCAACGCTGCCGGGGTACAGGCACCGATTACCAATGTCGGCCAGCCAATCAACACGCGCAAGGATTCGACGATCAACTACGAGGTCGACAAGACCATCCGTCATACCCGGCAGTCGATAGGGGTCATCAAGCGCCTGTCGGCGGCGGTGGTGATCAATCACCGCAAGGACGCCAAGGGGGTGATGAAGCCGCTGGCCGAGGCGGAGATCAAGCAGATCGACAGTCTGGTCAAGGAGGCCATGGGTTTCAGCAAGGAGCGCGGCGATACCGTTTCGGTGGCCAACGCGGCCTTTACGCCGGTTGAGCGTAGCGAGGTGGAGATTCCGCTGTGGAAAGACCCGGAAAACATTGATCTGCTCCGTGAGTTGCTCAAGTATGCGGCCATTGCGCTGATTGCCGCCTACCTGATCTTCAAGGTGATCAGGCCGCTGTTGCAGACCATGCTGCCGCCACCGCCGCCACCGCCAGCGCCGCTGGAAGTTGCCAAGGGTCAACATATTGATACCGTAGACGAGGAAGGGGGCGCGGGAGAATCGCCCATGTCGGAAAGCCAGTTACTCGATATGCGCATCGAGGAGGTGCGTGCGATGGCACAACAGGACCCGATGGCCGTCGCCAACATCATCAAGGAATGGATCGGAGCCAATGGCAGCTGACGCCGACATCGAAAAAACCGCCATCCTGCTGATCACGCTGGGGGCGGATCACGCGTCCGAAGTGCTCAAGCACCTGGGGCCCAAGGAAGTGCAGAAGCTCGGTCATGCCATGGCGGCGCTGCACAGCGTGCCGCGTACCAAGGTGGCAGAGGTTATCGCCGAATTCCAGCAGAAAGCGGCTGAATCGGCGGCGGTCAACATCGATACCGATGCCTATGTGCGTTCGGTGATGACCAAGGCGCTGGGCGACGACAAAGCCGCCAATCTGCTCTCGCGCATCCTGCAAAGCAGCGACACCAACGGCATTGAAAGCCTCAAGTGGATGGACGCGCCCACGGTGGCCGATCTCATCCGCAACGAGCACCCGCAGATCATCGCCACGATTCTCGTGCACCTCGCCCACGACCATGCCAGTGACATCCTCAACCAGTTCACCGACCGTTTGCGCAACGACGTCGTGCTGCGTATCGCCACCCTCGAAGGCATCCAGCCGGAGGCGCTGAAAGAGCTGAATGATGTCATGCTGCGCCTGCTTTCCGGCTCGGCCAACATCAAGAAGTCGGCGATGGGCGGTATCCGCTCGGTGGCTGAAATCCTCAACTACATGGGCACGGCCAACGAGACGACGGTGCTCGATTCGATCCGTGAATACGATCCCGACCTGGCCCAGCGCATCCTCGACGAAATGTTCGTCTTCGAGAACCTGCTTGACCTCGACGACCGTGCAGTGCAGATGCTGCTGCGCGAAATCCAGTCCGATTCGCTGATTCTGGCGATCAAGGGCGCGTCCGAAGAACTGCGCGAAAAGATCTTCAAGAACATGTCGCAACGTGCCGCCGAAATGCTGCGCGAAGACCTCGAATCGCGCGGCCCGGTCCGCCTTTCGGAAGTCGAAGCCGAGCAGAAGGAAATCCTCAAGATCGTCCGCCGTCTGGCCGACGAAGGCCAGATCCAGCTCGGCGGCGCGGGTGGCGAGCAAATGATTTGACGGGAAATGCTGTGAAACGTGAAAAGTGAAATGTGAAATGTGGGGAACCTTGCCGGTAACGATTGTGCCGGGATTGGTCTTCCTTTTCAAAGCGCGAAGCGCCTGATTTTTCATCTTTCACTTTTCACTTTTCACCTTTCACTCTCCACTTGCCATGACCGACTTCATTCCCAGAGACAAACTCACCGCTTACCAGCGCTGGGAGATGGCGGCTTTTGATGAGGCCGAGCAGGCGGCCGAGCGGGCGGCAGAAGAGGCGGCTCGACAGGCTGCCACGTCGCCGGTCGAGCCGGAGGTGGTGCCTGAACCCGTGATTGAAAGTGTCGAGACGGAAGCTGCGCCGGTGATTGTCCTGCCGACGGCGGCCGAAATCGAACAGATGCACGCCGACGCGCACGAACAGGGCTATGCCGCTGGCTATGCGGAAGGTCTGGCCAAGGCCGAGGAGATTGCCGGACGCCTGAATACCCTGCTGAATGGTGTCCAGGCGTCGGTCAGCGCACTCGATCAGGAAGTGGCCGAGCAACTGCTGGCAACCGCCGTGGAAATTGCCGGGCAGATGTTGCATCAGAGCCTGCGTATCAAACCGGAACTCCTGCTACCGGTGGTGCGCGAAGCGATTGATGCGCTGTATCCGCTTTCCGGCAGCCCGATGCTCTACGTTCATCCCGACGATGCCGAGCTGATCCGTACCCATCTGGGCGAAGCATTGGAGCACAAGAACTGGCGGATCGTCGAAGACCACAGCCTGAGTCCGGGCGGTTGCCGGATCGAACACGGCGGCAGCGAAGTCGATGCCACGAAGGAAACGCGCTGGCGGCGGGTCATCGAATCAATGGGCATCACGGAAGCGTGGCTGGAAGGCAAGCCATGAGGCGGCCATGAGCGACGATACCCGCCTCGCTGGCTGGCAAGATTTTCTCAAGCACTGTCGGGAAGCAGCCAGCCATGCCAAGCCGATTCTCACCAGCGGTCATCTGACGCGCATCAACGGGCTGGTGATGGAGGCGACCGGGCTCAAGCTGCCGCTCGGCAGCTCCTGCCTGATCCTGCCAAGCGGCGGTTCGCCGATCGAGGCCGAAGTCGTCGGCTTCAACGGCGAACGGCTGTTTCTGATGCCTTCGGAAGACGTCTACGGCCTGCCGCCGGGGGCGCGGGTCGTTGCCCAGGAGAGCCGCGCCAGTGCGCCGAAACTCGGCCAGCCCCCACCGGCCCGACGTCGCGCGGTCGACCGAGCCAAACTGCTGCCGGTCGGCAACAATCTGCTCGGCCGCATCGTTGACGGGGCCGGGCGGCCGCTCGACCGGCACGGCCCCTTGAATGCCGAAACCCTGCGCCCCCTGCAGGGACGGCCGATCAATCCGATGCTGCGGGCACCGATCGACCATTCGCTCGACGTTGGCGTGCGTGCCATCAATGCCCTTCTGACCGTCGGGCGTGGCCAGCGCATGGGCCTCTTTGCCGGTTCCGGCGTCGGCAAAAGCGTCCTGCTCGGCATGATGGCGCGCTACACCTCGGCGGAGATCATCGTCGTCGGACTGATCGGCGAACGCGGTCGCGAGGTCAAGGAATTCATCGAACAGATCCTCGGCGAGGAGGGCCTGCGCCGTTCGGTCGTCGTCGCTGCGCCCGCCGATGTCAGCCCGCTGATGCGCCTGCAGGGGGCGTCCTACGCCACCACCATCGCCGAATATTTCCGCGATCAGGGCAAGCACGTGCTGCTGATCATGGACTCGCTGACCCGCTACGCCATGGCACAGCGCGAAATCGCGCTGGCTGTCGGCGAGCCGCCGGTGACGCGCGGCTATCCGCCTTCGGTTTTTGCCCGTCTGCCGCAACTGGTCGAACGCACCGGTAACGGCCCGGATGGTGGCGGTTCGATCACCGCCTTCTACACCGTTCTGGCCGAGGGGGATGACCAGCAGGACCCGATTGCCGACAGCGCCCGCGCCATCCTCGACGGCCACCTGGTGCTCACGCGCATGCTCGCCGATGCCGGCCACTATCCGGCCATTGACATCGAACAGTCGATTTCGCGGGCGATGGTCAGCCTGATTTCACCGGAGCATTTTGAACAGATTCGCCGCTTCAAACAGTATTTCTCGCGCTATCAGCGTTCACGTGACCTGATCAGCGTCGGGGCCTATGCGCCGGGTTCCGACCCGATGCTCGATCAGGCGATCAAGCTCTATCCGGCGTTCGAGAGTTTCCTGCAGCAACCGCTCAGCGTCCGCGCCGACTATGCGAGCAGTATCGAGAATTTGTTTGGCCTGTTTGGCAGTGCGACATGACCCGCCCGTTCTCGCTGCAAACCATCCTTGAACTGATGCAGACGCGAGCCGACGAGGCGACGCAGCAACTGGCGCGCCTGATTGCCGCCGAGCAGGATGCGCGCAACAAACTGGCCATGCTGCAACAATACCGCGACGAATACGCCCTGCGCTTCCAGCAGGTGGCCCAGCACGGGCTGACGCCGCATGAATGGCGCAACTACCAGGCTTTTCTCGACCGTCTTGATGAGGCCATCGAGATGCAGGGGAAAGTCGTTACGCAGCAGGAAAAAAACACCTTCGCCGGACAGTTGCACTGGAAGCAGCAACAGAAAAAGCTCAAGGCCATGGATACCCTGTC
>CAYMYD010000201.1:0-4890 GCA_964394535.1 uncultured Propionivibrio sp.
CTGCGTGCGCCGGTCTTGTATTCGATGGCCAGCTCGGAAATCTGCTCGAACACGCGCGGCCCGATGCTGAGCTCCACGCCTTCCGCCTTGAAAATTTCCTGATATTGCCGGTAGATCGAGTTTTTCGGCACGCTCATGATCCGCACCAGCATTTCCCGGTTCAGGTCCTCGAAGTTGGCAATGATCGGCAGACGGCCGGTGAATTCGGGAATGAGGCCGAACTCGAAGAGATCCGTCGGTTTGACCCGTTTGTTGAGCCGGTCCAGGATGTTCTGGTTGTCCTCGCCCGAGGTGGCAATAAAACCGAAACCGTGCGTCCTGGACATGATCTTTTCCAGCCCGACGAAGGCACCGCCGCAGATGAACAGGATATTGGTGGTGTCGATATAGCGCCCGTCCCTGAGTTTGACCGGCGAACCTTCCATGATTTTCAGCAGGGCGTGCTGGACGCTCTCACCGGAAGTCACCCGCGCCTCGGTTTTCGACGCCTTGAGTTTGTCGATTTCGTCGATGAAGATGATGCCGAGCTGCGCCCTGCTCACGTCGTCGTCGGCCCGTTCCAGCAGGCGTTGCAGGGTGGCTTCGATTTCCTCGTTGACGTACTTGGTCTGCGCCAGCGAAGTGGCATCGGCAGTCACGAAGGGCACACCGAGCAGACGCGAGAGCGTTTCGCACATCAGCGTCTTGCCGGTTCCCGAATTGCCGATGAGCAACACATTGCTTTTGGCGATCACCCCGGTCAGTTTGACCGCGGAAATCTTGCGGTAATGCGAGTAAACGGCGACCGCGATCACCTTTTTGGCTTCATCCTGCCCCACCACATACTGGTCGAGGTATTTCACAATGGCGCTGGGGGTGAGGTTTTTCTCGAGCATGGTCCTTCTTCCGTCAGTTTTTCCAGTGCCTATGGTATGCCGAATCGTCGTTTGGGCGAAGCGACTGATGGTCTCATCCGCCCGGCGAACGCCTGATGAAATCGACAAAATCATCGACGGGCAAGGGGCGGCTGAACAGGTAGCCCTGATAGGCAAAACAGCCTGCCTTGGCCAGGAAATCGCGCTGTTGTACTGTCTCTACGCCTTCGGCCACCACGCCGATGCCCAGACTTTTCCCCATGGCCAGAATACTGCTGACAATTGACGCGGCGTTCTCGTTCTCCGGCAGTTCGCGCACGAAGGAGCAGTCGATCTTCAATTCGTCCAGCGGCAGGTGCTTGAGGTTGATCAGCGATGAGTAACCGGTGCCGAAATCATCCAGAGAGAAACGGATGCCCATTGATTTCAGCGCCAGCATTTTCTCGATGATTTCATCAACCCGATCCACCATCAGGCTTTCCGTCAGCTCCAGCCAGAGCTTTTGCGGGTCGGCTCCGATCTTTCTCAGGGCCGACAAAACATTGCTGACAAAGTGTTTTTCATGGAACTGGCGCACGCTGACATTGACCGAAACCGACAACTCCGCCAATTCCGGCTGCTGCGCCCAGGATGCCAGTTGCTGACAGGCATTTTCCAGCACCCAGCGACCCAGCGGCAGAATCAGGCCGGTTTCCTCCGCCAGAGGAATGAAATCGGCCGGAGAGACCATTCCCCGTTCGGGATGCCGCCAGCGCACCAGCGCTTCGCATCCTTCGACCCGCCCATTCTGGCCAACCTGCGGCTGGTAATGAAGAACAAATTGTCGCTCCTCAAGCGCTTCACGCAGGTCTTTTTCCAGTGCCGCACGCCGGGTCACGTAAGCCTCCATCGCCGGATCAAAAAAGCGTGTGGCGTTGCGTCCGGAGGTTTTGGCCCGGTACATGGCCATATCCGCCTGCTTCATCAGCTTTTCAAGGGAAGTGTCCTCGCCACAGAACAGCGATACGCCAATGCTTGGCGTGCTGTGGCAGGATGCCCCGGCCAGCAGATAGGGCTGATTCAATTGCTGGCCGATCTTCTCGCCGATCACCTCGGCCAGATGTGCCGCCTGATGTTCGACATTGCCCAGGTTCTGGGCGATCAGGACAAATTCGTCACCGCCCAGGCGGGCAATCGTGTCTTCACGACGAATGCTGGAAAGCAGGCGTTCTCCGACCATTTTGAGCAACTCGTCGCCCACCGCGTGTCCCAGGGTATCGTTGATCATCTTGAAGTTGTCGAGATCGATGAAAAACAGGGCACCGTACATCCCGCTCCGGGAAGTCGCCGCCATCGCCTGCTTCAGGCGGTCGAAGAACAGGGTGCGGTTGGGCAGCCCCGTCAGCTGATCGTAATAGGCAAGCTCAAGGATTTTTTCTTCGGCCAGCCTGCGTTCGGTCAGATCGAAATGGGTGCAGATGTAATGTGTCACGCTGCCATCGCTCCCCTTGACTGCAGAAACGGACAGCCATTTGGGATAGCACTCCCCATTTTTGCGCCGATCCATCAGCTCCCCCTGCCAGCTGCCGGTCTCTTCCAGTTTTGCCCACATTGCCTGATAGAAATCTTCGTCCAGCGAAGCGGATTCGGCCAGGCCCAGTCGCCGCTGCGGCAGTTCCTCAAGGGAGTAGCCGCTGTTTTCAAGAAAAGCCTGGTTGGCCCGGAGGATGTTCCCGTCACGATCCGTGATCACCATGCCTTCGCCGGACTCAAAGGCGGCGGCGGCAACACGCCGGTCATCGCTAATGTCACGGATCACACCCCGATAGCCGGAAAACTGTCCGGCATCGTCGACCACCACATTACCGCTGCACAGGATTTCACGCGCCCGCCCTTGCCTGTCGAGCAGGGTCATTTCAAAATCCCTGAATGCGCTTTTCCGGGTCAGCATGAAACCAAGCGCCCTGGCACTCTTCTCGGCTTTTTCCGGCGGAATCAGGTCGAACAGGGTCTTGCCCAGCAATTCCTGAGCCAGATAGCCGAATTGTGATTGAGCGCCTTCGGAAGCATAAACAAAACAGAAAGACGTGTCGGTTTCCCAGATCCAGTCACCGGAAACATTGGCAATATCGACGAAACGCTGCCTGCTCACCCTGAGTTTCATTTCACTTTTCGAGCGCCGGGTATCCAGCAGTTGCAGGCGACGCTGCGCCTCAAGCAGCTTGCCCATGACGCTATTTTCGCCATGCTGACCCGCCACAATGGGGGCCGAAAAATCCCCTCTGCCGAGAAGCTCTATCCGCTCATTCACCTCACCCGGTGAAGAACCCAGAATCACGCGCAAGGAACGGCTGGCGTTCCAGATCGAGGCCACCAGAAACATTCCAGTCAGCAGCAAGAGCCAGCGTACATAGCTCTGTTGTTCTTCAAGCTGGTTGATTTTTCCCTTGGTACGCAGTTCCAGCATGGTCTCGAAATCACGCAGAGGCCTCATGATTTCAGCCTTGGCCTGGTGATAGGCATGGTCATGCAGCATCTGGATGGCTTGAGCATGCGAGGGATCGGCGGCCAACGGCGAGGCTTCGGCCAGTTGCATGGCGAGGAATTCTGTTTTGGTCAGCCGGTCAGAATTCTGTTTCGATTCATTGAGCTTGGCGAATTCGGCTTCGGTCACGCCGGTCCGGCGCAACAGTTCCAGCAGGGGAATCTTGTCGCCACTGGCCGCTGGGCGTTTGTCGTCCTCAAGAATCAGATCCCAGTAAATCGTGCCGTATTCGAGTGGCCGGTTGCGCTTGCCGTCGCGGATATCCATGATTTCCTGCATCCGCTGCTTGTAGACCGTATTAAGGGTGACAACATAGGTACGCACCATGCGCGTCAGATCATCCGATGACTGCCGCAACTCATTGGCCAGCGTCAATGCGGCAATGCGCTCCTGATAGGCCTGCTCCAGCCGGTCGCCAGCACGCAGGTAAAAAGCGAAGGCAACGATGACGCACAAGAACAGCGCCACAGTCATCCATAACTGGACAAAGAAAGTCTGTGACTGACGATCAATTTTTTTCATGAAAACAAGCCAAAGGGGGCGTTTCGAACAATTTGCAGTCCCGTACATTATGGGCCAAAACCCGGTGTCAACCTAACCCGTGTCACCGGAACGAAGCACCGCTTGTCGCAGCAGTCTACGCAAAAACACATAAGCCTTTATAATCCCGGCTTCCGTATTCACACCTTCAGGGAGACAGCATGGCCTCAGTTAACAAAGTAATCCTCCTCGGCAATCTGGGTGCCGATCCCGAAGTCCGCTACATGACCAACGGCGACGCCGTCGCGAATATTCGTCTGGCAACGACCGAATCCTGGAAGGACAAAAATACCGGCGAAAAAAAGGAAATAACCGAATGGCACCGCGTCGTTTTCTACCGCAGGCTGGCGGAAATCGTCGAGAAATATCTTAAAAAAGGCTCGGCAGTCTATATTGAGGGGCGTATCCGCACCCGCAAATGGCAGGACAAGGAAGGCCAGGAACGTTACACAACGGAAATCGAGGCCAATGAAATGCAGATGCTCGGTGGACGTCAGGGCGCCTCATCCACTGGCGGCGAAGCCGAATTCGGTGGCAGCATGCCCTCCCAGCCTGCTCCGGCTGCTTCGGGAGCCCGTCCTGCGCCAGCAAAGAAGGACCCCTTCGGCGACATGGATGACGACATTCCGTTCTGACCCGCACCTGTCCAGTGTAAAAATTCAAGCCGGTACATGTTGCCGGCTTTTTTCTTCCTGGCAGTCAGCCCCATAGTCTTCACTGGTAGACTTCAAACGACTTAAGGAAACGCTGATTTCATCAACGCCTCTGGTTTTCTCCCCTCGCCCGCTTGCGGGAGAGGGCGGGGGAGAGGGAAAGGCGGTTGATTTTCCAAGATTTTTAATTGGAAAAACGAAACCCTCTCCCCTAACCCCTCTCCCGCAAGCGGGAGAGGAGAATAAATCAGCGTCTCCTTAAGTGCTGGCGGCGGTACTGGACTCCAGTTCACGCGTCGAGCCTGAGCCGGACCCAACG
>CAYMYD010000202.1:0-4850 GCA_964394535.1 uncultured Propionivibrio sp.
TCTGCCGCTTTGTTTATAATGCGCGACTCCGTTGTCGTCTGTCCCCGTCTTTTGAATTAGGAAGAGTTAATGCCTGCCATTCGTGTAAAGGAAAACGAACCGTTTGAAGTTGCGATTCGCCGGTTCAAGCGCACCGTTGAAAAAACCGGACTGCTGACCGAACTGCGCGCCCGCGAGTTTTACGAAAAACCGACTGCCGAACGCAAGCGCAAGCTGGCTGCCGCCGTCAAGCGCCACCACAAGCGCATGCGCAGCCAAACCCTGCCGCCCAAGCTTTTTTAATCCTGGTTGGTAGAAAGTCACGCAGCCGCCTGTCCTGAGACGGGCGGCTTTTCGCGTTTCTGGAAACGGTTTTACCAAGGAAGCCTGTCATGTCCCTGAAAGAACGCATCAACGAAGAAATGAAGGCCGCCATGCGCGCCGGCGAAGCGAAAAAACGCGACGCCATCCGCCTGTTGCTGGCAGCGATCAAACAGAAGGAAGTCGATGAGCGGATCACCCTTGACGATGCCGCCATCATTGCCGTGATCGACAAGATGCTCAAGCAGCGCCGTGATTCGATCACCCAGTACGAAGCGGCCGGACGGCAGGATCTGGCCGATACCGAAAAGTTCGAGAGCGCCGTGCTCTCGGCCTATCTGCCGGCCAAGATGAGCGTCGCCGAAATCGCGGCGGCCATCGCTGCGGCACTCGCCGAAACCGGCGCAAAAACGCCGGCCGACATGGGCAAGCTGATGGCCGTCCTGAAACCGCGCCTCGCCGGCAAGGCCGATATGGGTGAGGTCTCGAAGCAGGTGAAGGCCGCGCTGACGGCCTGAGTCTGCCGCCAATGATCCCGGAGTCCTTCATCCAGGAACTGTTGCATCGCGTCGACATTGTCGACCTGATCGACAGTTACGTGCCGCTGAAAAAGGCCGGGGCCAACTATGCGGCATGCTGCCCGTTCCACAACGAGAAGACACCGTCCTTCACCGTCAGCCAGACGAAGCAGTTCTACCACTGCTTCGGTTGCAGCGCGCACGGGACGGCGATCGGCTTTCTCATGGAATATTCCGGACTGGGTTTTGTCGATGCGATCAAGGAACTGGCCAGCCGCGTCGGCATGCAGGTCCCGGAAGAAGAAGCGCGGCGGCCACACGACGGCCCGAAGCTGACGACGCTGGCCGAGATCATGGCGCGCGCGGTCAAGTACTACTACGAGCAGCTCAAGCGTTCCGAAAAAGCGATTGATTATCTCAAGCGGCGCGGCCTCAGTGGTGAAATCGCGCAGCGTTTCGGCATCGGCTATGCGCCGGACAACTGGCAGGGGCTGGAAGCGGCTTTCGATGATTACAGCCGGCCCGAATTGCAGCAGGCCGGACTGGTCATCCGCAACGAGCAGGGACGGCTTTACGACCGTTTCCGTGATCGCGTGATGTTTCCAATCATCAACCAGAAAGGCGAGGTCATCGCCTTCGGTGGCCGGGTGATCGGCGAGGGCGAGCCGAAATACCTCAATTCGCCGGAAACACCGCTGTTCGAGAAGGGGCGCGAGCTTTTCGGCCTGCCGCAGGCGCGTCAGGCGCTGCGTGAGACCAATACGGCCATCGTCGTTGAAGGCTACATGGATGTCGTGGCGCTGGCCCAGCACGGTGTCGGCAATGCCGTGGCGACGCTGGGCACGGCGACAACAGCGACCCACGTGCAGAAGCTGCTGCGCCAGGTCGACCGCATCGTCTATTGCTTTGATGGCGATAGCGCCGGACGCAAGGCCGCGTGGCGTGCGCTGGAAAACAGCCTGGAAGCCTTGCCGGCACAGAAAAGCATCGGCTTCGTCTTCCTCTCCGCGCAGGACGACCCCGACAGTTTCGTGCGCGACCATGGCAAGGCGGCTTTCGAGCGGCTGATTGCCCAGGCCACGCCGCTCTCGGAATTCCTGCTGCATGAGCTCATGTCGCGCTGCGAGATGAGCAGTGCCGAAGGCCGCGCCCGACTGGTCGCCGAGGCCAAACCGCTGCTGTTGCGCTTGCAAACGCCTTTATTGCGTCTACAGTTGGTGAAGCGCCTGGCAGAGGAAAGCGGATTTTCGCAACAGGAAGTCGAACGTTTGTGTGATCTGCGCCCGATTGCCCGTCCTGCCCCGGCGCGAGCGCCGCGTCAGGCACCTTCCTTGCTGCGCCCGCTGTTGCGTCTCTTGTTGCAGAAACCGGAACTGGCCATGAAATTTCCACTCCAAACCTTGCCCGGCAATTCCGCCGAGGCACAGGCTGTCAGGAGTCTGTGTGAAATGATCCTTGCGGCAGGCGATCCGCCTCCGGGCTACGCGGTTCTGCTGGAGCGCGCACGTGGCGTGGAAAACGAGGAAATCCTGCACGAAGCCGCCGCCGAACTGATGCGGCAACCCTTTGACGAAGAAAGTATTGACGAAGAATTCGACGGCACGATCCAGCGCCTGCAGGAAGCGGAAAGCCGCCGCACCTTCGAGTTGCTGCAGGAAAAGATCGGCAAGCTGGGCGTCAGCGGACTGTCCGGCGAAGAGAAGCAACAGTATCTGCAAGCGCTGCAGAACCGCACGCAGAGCAGCTAAGTATCTAAAATTGTAGTATAATTTAGGGTTTTCCCAGCAACGCTAACCAGGACGTGGCCATGGCAACAAAGGAAAAGGCGACAAGCAGCAAATCGACAAAAGCAAAAGCAGCGGAACTACTGGCGCAGATCAGCGGCCAGCCTTCGCCCGTCGACGAAGAGGTGCGCAAGACGCGCCTCAAGACACTGATCAAGCTGGGCAAGGATCGCGGCTATCTGACCTACGCCGAGGTCAACGATCACCTGCCGGATGATGTGGTCGACGCCGAACAGATCGAAAGCATCATCAGCACCTTCAGCGACATGGGCATCCAGGTCTTCGATGCAGCCCCCGATGCCGAAACCCTGCTCATGTCGGAAACCGCACCGCCCGTTCCCGCCGACGACGCTGATGTCGAAGAGCAGGCCGAGCAGGCGCTATCGACCGTCGATTCCGAATTCGGCCGCACCACCGACCCGGTACGCATGTACATGCGCGAGATGGGTTCGGTCGAACTCCTCACCCGCGAAGGCGAAATCGAAATCGCCAAGCGCATCGAGGACGGCCTCAAGCACATGATCCAGGCCATCTCCGCCTGCCCGACGACAATCGCCGAAATCCTTGACTGCGCCGACCGGATCGCCCGTGAGGAAATGCGCATCGACGAACTGATCGACGGCCTGGTTGACCCCAATGTCGGCGGTGAGGATCTCGAAGAACTGCCGGAAGAGGAAACTACCACCAGCACCACGGAGGACGACGACAGCGAGGACAGCGACGTCTCGGAAGGTGCCGCTGTTGCCGCCTCCCTGCTCAAGCTCAGGGAAGAAGGGCTGCAACGCCTGGCGTCGATCAAGGCACTTCACACCAAGGCGCACAATGCCCTGACGAAGAAGGGCTCGCAGGACAAGACCTACCTCAAGCTGCAACAGAAGATCTCCGAAGAGATGATGGGCATCCGCTTCACCTCCAAGACCATCGAACGCCTGTGCGATTCCGTGCGCGCCATGGTCGACGAAGTGCGCGGCTGCGAGCGCAAGATCCAGCGCATCTGTGTTGACTCCGTGCGCATGCCGCGTCAGCACTTCATCAAATCCTTCCCCGGCAACGAACTCAATATCGACTGGGCCGAGGCGGAAGTCGCCGCGGCCGCAGGCAAAAACTACGCCCAGATTCTCTCGCGCAATGCGCCGAACATCATCGAGGAGCAGCTCAAACTGCTCGCCCTGCAGGAGCGCATCGGCATCCCGATCAAGGAACTGAAAGATATCAACAAGCAGATGTCCACCGGCGAAGCCAAGGCCCGTCGCGCCAAGCGCGAAATGACCGAAGCCAACCTGCGTCTGGTCATCTCGATTGCCAAGAAATACACCAATCGCGGCCTGCAATTCCTTGATCTCATCCAGGAAGGCAACATCGGCCTGATGAAGGCAGTCGACAAATTCGAATACCGTCGCGGCTACAAATTCTCGACCTACGCCACTTGGTGGATTCGTCAGGCCATCACCCGCTCGATCGCCGACCAGGCGCGTACCATCCGCATCCCGGTGCACATGATCGAAACGATCAACAAGATGAACCGCATCTCGCGGCAGATTCTCCAGGAAACCGGCCTCGAAGCCGACCCGGCGACGCTGGCTAAGAAGATGGAAATGCCGGAAGAGAAAATCCGCAAGATCCTCAAAATCAGCAAGGAGCCGATCTCGATGGAAACCCCGATCGGCGACGACGACGATTCGCATCTGGGCGATTTCATCGAAGATTCCGCCACCCTGGCCCCGACGGACGCCGCGCTGTTCTCCAGCCTGCGCATCATCACCAAGGACGTTCTCGACACCCTGACGCCGCGTGAAGCCAAGGTGCTGCGCATGCGTTTCGGGATCGAAATGAACACCGACCACACACTCGAAGAAGTCGGCAAACAGTTCGACGTCACCCGCGAACGCATCCGCCAGATCGAAGCCAAGGCCTTGCGCAAGCTGCGCCATCCCTCAAGGTCGGACAAACTGCGCAGCTTCCTCGACACCAGCGGCAGCTAAGGTTTTCCGGGCCTGTAGCTCAGTTGGTCAGAGCAGAGGACTCATAATCCTTTGGTCCACGGTTCAAGTCCGTGCGGGCCCACCAATTCGAAGAAGCCAGCCTCGCGCTGGCTTTTTCTTTATCCGCCTCAGACGCCAGTGCTGGCGCGGGTTTGAGCCGTGTTGCTGTGTTCAGACCGCCGCCGATACGGCCGTTTTTCGGTGAATTCCACGCCCTAAACCTCTCTTTTCTCCGTTTGACCGGTGCCTGGTAGCAGCACGAAACC
>CAYMYD010000203.1:0-4784 GCA_964394535.1 uncultured Propionivibrio sp.
AAGCTATCGCCATTTCCCCCGAGCATATCCGCTTGCTCGACGATTGACCCCGCAGCACTTCTCAACAGGAGGAACCATGAAACGCAGAGAAATGATCAAGACCATCGGTGCAGCCGCCCTGGCCGCCGTTTTCACCGCCCCGAGCTTCGCTTTTGACGGCCCGGAACTCTACAAGGGCGAAAAGGAACTTTACGAAGCGGCCAAGAAGGAAGGCATGGTCGTCTCGTTCGACACCGGCCCGGAATGGGCGAACTGGAAGAGCCTCTTCCGCGATTTCAAGAAACGCTATCCCGACGTCGAAATGACCTACAACGACCTTGGCTCGGCCGCCACCGTCGTCGCGCTCGACAAGACCCGCCGCCGTCCGCAGGCTGACACCGCCTATTATTTTGCCGCTTCGGCGATTGATGCCGTGGCCAAGGACGTTGTCGCCCCGTTCAAGCCGGTCAACTTCGAAAAATTGCCGCCGGTCTTCCGCGATCCGGAGGGCAAATGGTTCACCGTCCATACGCTGAGCGTCGCCTTCCTGGTCAACAAAAAGCTGGTGAAGAATCCGCCGAAGAGCTGGGCTGACCTCCTGAAACCCGAGTACAAGAACACCGTCGTCTATCTCGACCCGCGCTCTGCCGGCGTCGGGCAGGTCGTCGTGCTGGCCGCCGCTTACGGCAATGGCGGCTCGGTCGATAACATCAAACCGGCCATCGACTACCTTGGCAAGCTGCAATCGGTCGGCAACGTGCTGCGTATCGAAGGGACGACGCCTTACGCGAAGTTCATCAAGGGCGAGATTCCGATCTGGATCAACTATGAAAACGACGGTCTGAAGGCCAAATACATCGACGGCATGGGCGACGACATCGAAGTCATCATCCCCGCCGAAGGCAGCGTCTCGGCGCCCTATGGCAAGAGCCTGGTGAAGAACGGCCCGAACCCCAACGCCGGCAAGCTGTGGCTCAACTTCATCATGAGCGACGTCGGACAGGGCCTGTTCGCGCAAGGCTTCGTGCGGCCGTCGGTCTCGGATGTCAAGTTGCCCGCCGACATCCAGGCGAAACTGCCCAAGGCACAGCTCACCCCGCTGGACGTCATCAAAGCCTCGCAGCAGAAGGCCGAAATCGATCGTCAGTGGGCGCAGGCCGTCCTTGGCAAATAAGAGGAAATCGCCGGCATGAAACGTTTTGCCGCCTGGCCAGCATGGGCTTTCATGCTGGTCTTCTTTGCCCTCCCCCTGCTCGCGCTGCTTCCGGAGTCGCTGAGTGACGGGGGAACGGCCTTTGGCCGGGTCATCGGCGACAATCTGTTTTTTGCCGCGATGCGCAACACCATCCTGCTCGGCCTGATTTCCGGTGCTTTTTCCGCGCTGGCCGGAATGGCCATTGCCATCGAACTGGCCCGGCAACCGGAACACCGGCGGCGCTGGATGCTGACCCTGCTCGGCCTGCCGCTGGCCTTTTCCGGCCTGATCGTCGCTTACGGCTTCATTCTCTCCTTTGGCCGTGCCGGTTTTGTCACCCAGATACTGGCCCTCTTCGGAGCTGATCCGGCCGAAATCGGCAGCTGGATCTACAGCGTCTCCGGCCTCGGTTTTGCCTACGCCTACTATCTGATTCCGCGCGTCGCCCTCTCGCTTTATCCGGTATTTGCCAACCTCGATACGCTGCCCGCGCTGGCGGCCCGCACGCTCGGCGCCTCAAAGCTGCGCGCCTTTTTCGACACCGTGGTGCCGGAAGTCGCCCCCTCGGTATTTTCCTCTGCCTGCCTGGTAGCGGCGCTGGCCATGGGAACCTATGGCACGGCGCTGGCGCTGGTCGGCACACAACTCAATATTCTGCCCTTGTTGCTGTTGGCCAAGGTTGGCGACAGCGGCGCGGACTTTCCCGCTGCGGCGGCCATGTCACTCATTCTCATGACCATCTGTGTCATCGTTTTAGGAGTTGGAGATGTCTTCACCAGTCGGCGCGAACGCAAAGCGCACTGAAATCATCGAACACCTGGCGCGGATTCAATCCGGGCCGGAACGTCGGCAACAGCCGGTCGCAATCATCGGCCCGGGCGATGGCGGTGAGCGTGAATGCAGCGCCGCCCGAACGGTCGCCGGATTGCTGGCGCAGGCCGGGTTTTCCATCATCTGCGGTGGTCGCGGCGGCGTCATGGCCGCCGCCTCACGCGGCGCGACCGAGGCCGGTGGCATTGCCATCGGCATCCTGCCCGAGGAAGATGCGCGCTCGGCCAATCCCTTCCTGACCGTCGCCGTCCCGACCGGCATGGGCGAAATGCGTAACGCCATCATCGCCCGCAGCAGTCTGTGCCTCGTCGCCATCGGCGGCGGCATGGGCACCATCTCGGAAATGGCGCTGGGCCTGAAATGGAATCAGGCCGTGTTCGCCCTCTACGAGGATGTCCAGCTCCCCGGTGCCGTCATCGCCAGCGATCTGGACGATCTGATTGCGCGGGTGCTGGACTTCCTGAGCAAACAGAGCGCCTGAGCGATTGCGGTAAAAGAAACGAAAAAACACGACGGCAGGCACCCCTTGCTTTCTTCTCTGATCTGACGTCGGTTGCCTGAAAACCGCTGGCAGAGGAAAATCGGGCAGCGTCAGAAAACGCTGCCCTTTTCTTCAAGGAGACAACACCATGACCAAAAACCTGCTCGAACAACTCAAGACCATGACCGTCGTTGTCGCCGATACGGGCGACATCCAGGCCATCGAGGCCTTTACGCCGCGTGACGCGACGACCAACCCTTCGCTGATCACGGCAGCGGCACAGATGCCGCAGTATCAGGAAATTGTCGACGCCACCCTGAAAAAGGCACGTCAGGACAGTGGCAGTACGGCGACTGCGGCGCAGGTGGTGTCGCTGGCCTTTGACCGGCTGGCCGTGGCTTTCGGCCTGAAGATCCTGCAAATTGTACCGGGACGGGTGTCAACGGAAGTCGATGCACGGCTCTCCTGGGATACGGCAGCGACCATCGCCAAGGGTCGCGCGCTGATCGCCCAGTACGAAGCCGCCGGCATTTCGCGCGAACGCGTCCTGATCAAGATCGCCGCCACCTGGGAAGGTATCCGCGCCGCCGCCGAACTGGAAAAGGAAGGCATTCACTGCAACCTGACCCTGCTCTTTGGTCTGCATCAGGCCATCGCCTGCGCTGAAGCCGGGGTGAAGCTGATTTCGCCTTTTGTTGGCCGCATCCTCGACTGGTACAAAAAGGATACCGGCCGTGACTCCTATGCGCCGCACGAAGACCCGGGCGTGCTCTCGGTGACGCAGATTTACACTTACTACAAGAAGTTTGGCTACCAGACCGAGGTGATGGGCGCCAGCTTCCGCAACATGGGTGAGATCACCGAACTCGCCGGTTGCGATCTTCTGACCATTTCACCGGGGCTGCTTGCCGAATTGCAGGCGACCGAAGGCGAACTGCCGCGTAAGCTGGATGCGGCCAAAGCCGCCAGTGCGGAAGTCGAGAAGCTGCATATCGACCAGGCGACCTTCGAGAAAATGCACGCGGCCGACCGCATGGCCAGCGACAAGCTCGCCGAAGGGATTGCCGGTTTCACCAAGGCACTGGAAACCCTCGAAACACTGCTGGCCGACCGGCTGGCGGCGCTGGAAGCCTGATCCGGCAAGGGGGCGGGTTTTTGGCCCGCCTCACTTCGCTTTCTTGCTGCTCTCCACCATCGTCTGCAATTCGGCAATCGAGGCCTTGAGCGAGCGGGCCTCTTCGCTGCCCGGTTCGAGTTGCGGCAGCAGGCGCTGCCAGTGGGTGATGGCGGCAGCGAAATCCCGGCGCTCTTCGGCCGCCACGCCTGCCAGGAACAGGGCCTGCGCTTCGTCGGGATTCAGCTTGAGCGCCTGCTTGAGCAATTCATCCGTCTTGCTGTCGAACTTGCCACGACTGGCGCGTACCCGCACCTCGGCATAGTCGGACAGCAATGAAGGATCGTTCTCCAGCACCGGCCCACCGTGGCTGAAGGCTTCGGCCGCGTCGGCAAAGCGCCCGAGCACCTTGTACGAACGCGCCAGCATGATCCAACCCTTGTGATCGTCCGGATTGGCCTTGAGTCGCTCGGCAAGCCCCTTGAGCATGCCGTCGATTTCCTGCGCGGCCTGCTCTTCCTGTGGTTGTGCAACGGCCTGCTGGTCCAGCGCCTGCGGCTTACCCAGCCACAGATAGCCCATCATGGCCGCGATGGGCAGGATCAGGCACAGGGCGATGACGGTGCGTGGGCTTTTCCTTGCGTCTGAGGCTTGTCCGGTGGCAGCAACCGGATCAACCTCGTCGAGCAGACGCCGTTGCAGTTCGCTGCGTGCCTGCTCGAAGTCGGCGGCACACAGCAAGCCGTTATCGCGGTCGCGTTCGAGTTCGTGCAACTGGTCGCGGAAAATGTTCAGCGTGGTCTGCTGGCGCTCTGCCATCGGTTCTGCAACCGACTTTTTCAGCAAGGGATAGCACAGGATGAGCAAGGTCACCAGGGTCAAACCAGCTGAAGCGGCGATGAAGAAGGGAAGTGAGGTCATGCGTCGTGGCGTTCAAGAAGTTGTTCGGCCTGCTGGCGATCCGCATCGCTCAGCGTGGTCTCGGTAACAGCCCGCGCGCGGCGGCGCAGGAAAACGACAAGTGCGGCAAAGCCGCCCAGAAAGAGGAGTGCCGGGCCAAACCACAGCAGCAGGGTTGTACCCTTCAGCGGTGGCCGGTAGCGGACAAAATCGCCGTAGCGGCTGACCATGAAGTCCATGATTTCACTATTGTTTTTTCCGGACTTGATCATCGTGCGAATCTC
>CAYMYD010000204.1:0-4377 GCA_964394535.1 uncultured Propionivibrio sp.
TTTCGATTGCCCTGAATTCGGTTTCCAAGTGGACCGTGCGCGTCCTGCCAACGGTCAAGGATTATGTCGCCCGGCACGGCAAAGTTCCTGTTGGGCTGGCTTTTTCGCTGGCAGCGCTCTTACACTTTTATCATGGAAAATTCGTCGGCAGTCGCGGCGAATACACCGGGGAGCGGGAAGGCCGCAGCTATCCCATCCGCGACGACGCGGAAACCCTGGCGATCATCAATACCGCCTGGCAAAATGCCGCCACGCCTGCGCAGGTCGCACACCACCTGCTGGCCGACCACCGTTTATGGGGCGAAGATCTGTCTGGCCTGGCTGATCTCGTCGCACAGACCGGGCAGGCACTGACCCGTATTCAGGGCATCGGCGTCAAGGCCGCCATGAACGAACTCTCCTTTGTCTGAAAGCCACTCCCAATGAACACGCCTTTGACCATCCGCCTGCACGCCAACGACGACGTGCTGATTGCCGGTCAGCAATTGCTGCCCGATACGCTGATCGACGCCGAAAAGCTGAGCGTGCGCGACTTGATTCCTGCGGGCCACAAACTGGCCGCTCACGACATCCGGGCGGGCGAAACCGTGCGCCGCTACAACCAGACCATCGGGCTGGCCCGCTGTGACATCGCCGCTGGTCAGCATGTCCATGTCCACAACCTCGGCATGGCCGATTTTCAACACGACTACGGGATCGGCACAGAAATCCACATACCGGAAACGGTCACCCAAGCGGCCAGCTTTCAGGGCTTCCGGCGACCGGACGGCAAGGCCGGGACGCGCAATTACCTTGCCGTCATCGCCTCGGTCAACTGCTCGGCGACCGTCGTGCGCGCCATCGCCGCGCATTTTTCGCCTGAGCGTCTGGCCGCCTGGCCGAACGTGGACGGGGTCATCGCCCTCCCCCACCCGCTGGGCTGCGGCATCAACACCCGTAGCGAAGGGATGCAGAACCTGATCCGCACGATGATCGGCTTTGCCCGGCACCCGAATTTCGCCGGCGTCCTCTTCGTCGGGCTGGGTTGTGAGCAAAACCAGATCGGCCCCTTTTTCGACGCCATCCCGGGACGAGCACCGGGAATGCTGCGTCAGATCATCATGCAACAGGAAGGCGGGACGCGCGCCGCCATCCGGCGCGGCATTGAGGAGATTGCAGCGATGCTCGATGCAGCCAATGCCTGTCGCCGCGAAACGATCCCCGTTGGCGAACTCATTGTCGGCCTCAAATGTGGTGGTTCGGATGGTTATTCGGGGATCACCGCCAATCCCGCACTCGGCGTCGCTTCGGACCTGCTGGTCGCCCACGGGGCAAGCACCGTGCTTTCCGAAACACCGGAAATCTACGGCGCCGAACATCTCCTGACCCGCCGGGCCATCTCGCCGGAGGTCGCACAAAAACTCATCGAACGGATCGCCTGGTGGAAGGATTACACCGCCTGGGGCGGTGGCGACCTCGACAACAACCCTTCGGTCGGCAACAAGGCGGGGGGTATCACCACCATCCTCGAAAAATCCCTGGGCGCTGTGGCCAAGGCGGGCACGAGCCCGCTGAACGCCACCTACCTTTTCGCCGAAGCCATCACGGCCAAGGGGCTGGTCTACATGGACACGCCGGGCTACGACCCGGTCTCCGTCACCGGCCAGGCGGCAGGCGGCGCACAGATCGTCTGCTTCACCACCGGGCGCGGTTCCGCCTTCGGCTGCCCCGGCGTACCGACGATCAAACTGGCCAGCAATACGGCGCTTTTCGAGCGCATGCGTGACGACATGGATGTCAATTGCGGCGACCTCGTCAGCGGCACACCGCTGGCAAGCATCGGCCAACGAATTTTCGACGCGATCATCCGCCATGCCTCGGGAGAAAAGGTCAGAAGCGAGGTACTCGGCTACGGCAACGACGAGTTCATCCCCTGGCAAACCGGCGCGGTCATGTAGAAAAGCAGTGAGGAAAGATGAGTGAGGAGTAAGGAGCAAAACCGATAGCGCCTCTACTCCTCACGCCTCACAGGAGTTACACCAGGGCGGCCTACACGCCCAATTGATTCCTTCTCGCCAGTTCCACGTCAGTGAAGCTTCTCCTCGGCGTATGGCCGGGGATGGGCAGGATACGTTCGTGGATGATGTCGATGATCCAGTCCTTCTGCGGGAAGAAATGCTCCTCCAGTTCGAAGGCCGGGGTAATCCAGTTCCTTGAGCCGAGTACGACCGCCGGCGCATCCAGATCGTCAAAGCAGAAATCGTTGATGTTGCGGGCGATATCGGAGAGGTAGGAGCCCCGGTCGCAGGCGTCGCTGGCGAGCAGGATGCGCCCGGTTTTCTTCACCGATTCGATGACTTTCGCGTAGTTGAACGGCACCATCGAGCGGGCGTCGATCACTTCGGCGCTAATGCCGTATTTGGCTTCGAGTTCTTCGGCAGCTTCGAGGGCGCGGTAGAGCGTGGCACCGATGGTCAGAAGGGTGATGTCTTTGCCAACCCGCTTCACGTCCGGTTCGCCGATGGCGATTTCGTAGCTTTCTGCGGGGACACCACCGGCGTGGAACTGTTCGCCAATGTCGTAGAGGCGCTGGCTTTCAAAGAAGATCACCGGATCGGTGCCGTTCAGCGCCGCCGTCATCAGGCCCTTGGCATCATAGGGTGTGACCGGGAAAACGACCTTGAGGCCTGGGATCTGCGCACAGAGCGAGGTCCAGTCCTGCGAGTGCTGAGCACCGTATTTGGAACCGACCGAGACACGGACGATCACCGGCATCTTCAGCACCCCGGCCGACATGGCCTGCCATTTCGGCAACTGGTTGAAGACTTCGTCCCCGGCCCGACCGAGGAAGTCGCAGTACATGAGCTCGACCACCACCCGGCCACCGCACATGGCGTAACCCACTGCCGAGCCGACAATCGCCGCTTCGGCAATCGGGGAATTGAACAGGCGATGATAGGGAAGCGCTTCAGTGAGACCGCGATATACGGCAAAGGCCCCGCCCCAGTCGCGGTTTTCTTCACCGTAGGCAATCAAGGTCGGGTCTTCGTAGAACTTGTCGAGCAGCGCCTCAAAGACCGCATCGCGATATTGATAGACCTTGTTCTTGGAGACCGGTTTGCCGTCCTTGTCAAAGGCGAAACGCTCTTTTTTGGCAATCGCCTGCACGCGCGGATTTTGCTCTCTTGGCATCAACACGTCGGGCTGGCGATCTTCCATTTTGGCGACGCGCTGGTTGGAGAACATGATGCTTTCAATAGCCGCCGGGGTTTTCCAGAGATCCATGCGCGGCGAAAGCTTCGGGTCAGCGGCCATCTGCACGACATTGGTGACCGTTTCAATGATCTTGCTGTCGATGGCGGCAAATTCATCGTTTTTGGCCACCCCGGCGGCGATCAGGCTGGTACGGAAAGCGGCGATGGAATCTTCTTCCTGCCAGGCGGCCTTTTCTTCAGCGGTGCGGTAGGAATCAGCGTCCGACGGGGAGTGGCCCGAGTAGCGATAGGTCAAGGTGTCGAGCAGCACCGGGCCTTTCCTTTCGCGCAGGATTTCCATCTTGCACCGCATGGCGTCGATGACGGCCAGCGGGTTGTAGCCGTCGACACGTTCGGCGTGCATCTGTTCGGGATTGACGCCAGCACCGATGCGGGCGAGGAAGTCGTAGCCCATGGTTTCGCCCCGGGTCTGGCCACCCATGGCGTACTGGTTGTTCATGACATTGATGAGCAGCGGCAGACCACCCTGCATGTCGCCTTCCCAGAGGGTGCGGTATTGATCCATGGCGGCAAGCATCAAGCCTTCCCAGACCGGGCCGCAGGCCATGGAACCATCGCCGATGTTGCAGATGACGATGCCGCCCTTGCGGTTCACCTTCTTGTAGAGCGCGGCTCCGACGGAAATATCTGCTGAACCGCCAACAATGGCGTTGTTGGGATAAATGCCGAAGGGCAGGAAGAAGGCGTGCATCGAACCGCCCAGCCCCTTGTGGAATCCGGTTTCCTTGGCAAAGATTTCTGCAAGCGCCCCATAAAGCAGGAAGTCGATGGCCATTTCCTTGACTGACTTGCCCTTGCCCTGGTTGAAGCCTTCGATGACCTTGTAAGTTGCGCCACCCAGGAAGTTTTCCATGACCCGGACGAGTTCGTCATCGCTCAACTGGTGGATGGCGGAAAGCCCTTTGGCGAGAATCTCGCCGTGGCTGCGGTGCGAACCGAAGATGTAGTCGTCCGTCGAGAGCAGCCAGGCCTGGCCGACCGAGGACGCTTCCTGCCCCATCGAGAGATGCGCCGGGCCGGGGTTGTTGTAGTCGATGCCATTATAGGCATTCGTCGTCTTGACCGTATAAAGCATCGTTTCAAACTCACGGATGAAACGCATGTCACGGTAGATGCGCAGGAA
>CAYMYD010000204.1:4387-4778 GCA_964394535.1 uncultured Propionivibrio sp.
GATCCAGCCAGCCTTACGCATTTCCTTGGGGTCAATCGCGAGTTGCTTGGTCATTTGAGATACTCCAATCGTGGGTCAATAGAGGAAAGCGGCGGTGCTCACAGTTTGAAAATCGCTTCACGGATGATTTCGCAGACGGTCGGGTGCGGGAAGATATATTCCTTGATATCGTCAATACACATTTCCGCTTCGATCAGCATGGCCGCAGCAACAATGATTTCCGAGGCATAGCTGCCGATGAGGTGGCAGCCGATCAGCCGTTGGCGCACCGGGTCAACGACCACCTTGCAGATGCCGTCACCCCCGGCGTTCTCGGCCATGTAACGGCCGCTGTAGTTCATCGAGACGCTGACCACCTGACAGGGGATGCCCTTGGCCTGACAGCTTTCTT
>CAYMYD010000205.1:0-4706 GCA_964394535.1 uncultured Propionivibrio sp.
TGGGCTACACCGCCTCTTCCTCTTGCTGCTGTAGCGCCCACATCTGCGCGTAGCGGCCATTGGCGGCGAGCAGGGCGGGGTGGGTGCCGCGTTCGACGACCCGGCCGCTGTCCATGACCAGGATCTCGTCGGCGTTCATGATCGTCGACAAGCGATGCGCGATGACCAGCGTGGTGCGTCCGCGTGCCGCATCATCCAGGCTGGCCTGGATGGCCTTCTCGGTTTTCGAGTCGAGCGCCGAAGTGGCTTCGTCGAAAATCAGCAGCGGCGGATTTTTCAGCAGGGCGCGGGCGATGGCGACGCGCTGCTTCTCACCGCCGGAGAGCTTCAGCCCGCGTTCGCCGACCCGCGTTTCATAGCCCTCGGGCAAGACCTCGATGAACTCCGTCAATTGCGCGGCGCGTGCGGCAGCGAGCACTTCCTCAAGGCTGGCGTCAGGCCGGCCATAGAGGATGTTGTAATAGATGCTGTCGTTGAAGAGCACCGTATCCTGCGGCACGATGGCAATCGCCGAGCGCAGGCTGTGCTGGGTGAACTGGCGGATATCCAGGCCATTGATACTGATCTGGCCGCGATCAACATCGTAAAAGCGGTACAACAGCCGCGCCAGCGTCGACTTGCCCGAACCGGACTCTCCAACCACCGCCAGCGTTTTCCCGCGCGGAATATTGAAATCGAGATCGTGGAGGATCTGCCGCTTCGGATCGTAGGAAAAGTTGACCGCCGCAAAAGAGACTTCGACAGGCTCATGCGCCAGAGGTCGGGCGTCCGGCACATCGATCACCTCACGGTGCACCGAGAGCAGCCCGAACATCTGCTCGATGTCGGCCAGCGCCTGACGCAGCTCCCGGTAGAGCACGCCGAGATAATCGAGCGGCATGTAAAGCTGGATCAGGAAAGCATTGACCAGCACCAGATCACCGATGGTCATCCGCCCGTCGACGACGCCTTGTGCTGCCCGCCACATCATGGCGATCAGCCCCAGGCTGATGATGATCTGCTGCCCGAGGTTGAGCCAGGAGAGTGAAATCTGGCTTTGCGTTGCCGCGTTTTCCCAGCGCAGCATCTGCTCGTCGTAGCGCCTTGCCTCGAATTCCTCGTTGTTGAAATACTTCACCGTCTCATAATTGAGCAGACTGTCGATGGCTTGCGTATTGGCGGCCGAATCGGCCTCATTGACCAGCCGCCGCAGGCCGATCCGCCAGTTGCTGACGACGATGGTGAACACGATGTACACACTCAGCGAAACCGCAGTGATCAGCACGAAACCGCTGTCGTAGCGGGCGATGAGGATGCCGATGACCAGCGAAATCTCGACCAGGGTCGGCAGTACCGCATACAGCGAATAGGTGATCAGCGTATTGATTGCCCGACTGCCGCGTTCGATGTCGCGGGAAACCCCGCCGGTTTGCCGCTCAAGGTGAAAGCGTAAGGACAGCGCATGCAGATGACGGAAAACTTCCAGCGAGATGCGCCGCACCGCACGCTGCGTCACCCGTGCAAAGAGGATTTCACGCAATTCGGTGAACAGCGAACTGGAAAAGCGCAGCGTTCCGTAAAGCACCAGCAACAAGACCGGCAGGGCCAGTGCCTGCGACTGCTCGCCGAGCACATCGATCATCTCCTTGAACACCAGCGGCACCGAGACCGCCGCCAGCTTGGCCAGGATCAGGCAGGACAGCGCCAGCAGTACCCGCCACTTGTACTGCCAGAGATAAGGCACCAGGCGGCGCAGGGTGGCGGCGACATGAGTTTCGCGCAGGGGTTCGGTGGGGTGGGGAGGGGAAGTTCGCATGGGTCAATGAAAGACAGCTTGAATCGGCAAGGGTTCGTCAGTAGTATCGCCGAGCCCGATCAAATTTACAGCCAAAGGAACGCCATGTTAGCGGAAACCGCCCCTCCCGTCGTCATGCCGGATAAAATGCCGACCCTGCGTGTCGTCCCGATGCCTTCGGACGCCAATCAGAGCGGCGATATTTTTGGTGGCTGGATCATGTCGCAGGTCGACATTGCTGGCGGCATTGCCGCCAGTCGCCGGGCGCGCGGGCGCGTAGTCACGGTCTCCGTCGACAGCTTCGTCTTCAAGCAACCCGTATTTGTCGGTGATGTGCTCAGCTTCTTTACCGAAATACTTTCCGTCGGGCGCACCTCGATGCGTGTTGACGTCTCCGTCTTTGCCGAACGCAACCCGGTACATCCCTGCACGGTCAAAGTGACCGAAGCCGTTCTGACCTTTGTTGCAGTAAACCAACAGGGAGAGAAGCGCGAAGTCCCATCGCTTGCAGAATAATCGGGATTTCACCCGGCAAGCACATAGAATCCCCCTGTTCATCCAATTTTTGACGTTTGTCTGGACAGCCTTCAGACAAAACGACCTGCGGAGTCTCCAAGATGCATAAATTTTCCCTGAAACTCATCCCGGCGCTGGTGCTGGCCGCAATTTCCGGCGCGGCGTCTGCCTCCGGTTTCCAACTCACCGAACAGAACGCCAGCGGCATTGGCAACGCCTATGCCGGTTCGGCGGCGGTGGGCGAAAACGCCAGCACCATCTACTTCAACCCGGCCGCCATGACGCGGCTGCAAGCGCGGGAAATCTCCGGTGGCATTTCCGCTGTGAAGCTGCGCGCCCACTTCAATGACCAAGGCTCTAGCGTCGGCACACTGAACGGCACGGGTGAGGGCGGTGACGCCGGGGGCTGGGGTGTTATTCCCAACCTCTACGCCTCCTGGGCGCTGAACAAGGATCTCTACCTTGGCCTGGGCATCGGCGCACCGTTCGGCTTCAAGATCGAGTATGACGACCGCTGGCTGGGTGCCGCACACTCGCAGATGTTCGACGTCAAGACGCTCAATATCAATCCCTCGGTAGCCTGGCGCGCCCATGAAAAACTCTCGCTGGGTTTCGGGCTCAACTGGCAACGCGGCAAGATGAAGTATGACCGTCTGGCCGGCGTGGGAGCAGGTGGTTTCGAGAATGTCAAGGCCAAGGTTGACCTTGACGACGACGCCTGGGGCTGGAATGTCGGCCTGCTCTACGAACCGTCACCGACGATGCGTATCGGCCTTTCCTATCGCTCCGAGGTCAAGTACCACATGACCGGTGACGTCAGCCTGCAGAGTGACGGTAGCGCGGCTGGCAATGCGCTGTTGGCGGGGCTGGTTGGCGCAGGCTACCAGTCGAAGCTCAAGTCCACGGTCTCCCTGCCTGGCACCTTCATCATCAGCGTCGCGCAGCAGCTCTCCGACCGCTGGGAGATGCTCGGCGACATTTCGCGCACGGGCTGGAGCTCGATCAACAATTTCGACATCGACCATTCTTCCGGCCTGCGCGACGGGCAGCGGGCGCAGCGCATCGACGCGGACTTCCGTGATGCCTGGCGGATTGCCTTCGGTGCCAACTACAAATACAACGACCAGTGGAAGCTCAAGTACGGCATTGCTTATGACCAGACACCGGTCAAGCGCAGCTCAACGCGCATGACACAACTGCCGGACAATGATCGCGTCTGGCTGTCCTTCGGCACGCAATGGACGCCGAATAAAGCCTCGCGCCTTGATCTCGGCCTGGCCTACGTATTCATTCGTGATGCCCGGATCAACAAAACCATCACCACCGTACCGCATGGCTACGATGGCGGCACCGTCAGCGGCAAATACGAAGGCAACCTCTGGGTGCTGGGGGCACAGTACTCACAGTCGTTCTGAGTTTGCTGATCGTTCCCACGCTCCAGCGTCGCCTCCTGCCCCGTGCAAGCTACGAGGGCGCAGGAGCGCCCAAAGAACGCGTTCCCACGCTGGAGCGTGGGAACGATCAAGGATGAAACAGCGGGTCAGCCGCGCTGCTTCTCGATAAAGTGCTTCGAATAGCGATCCGATATTTTTGACATCGGCATCAGGATCGGCAGATCGGCGGTATTGAAATCCGGATCCCAGGCCGGTTCGCCGCAGATATATGCCCCGGCGCGCAGATAGCCCTTGATCAGCGGTGGCGGATCGACCGGCAGATCACTGCGCAGCGCCTCCAGCGGCAAGGGGCAGCGCGGAAAAACGCGCAGTTCGACCGGGCTGAGATGGTCGACGAGACTCCGGTAAATACTCGCGGCGGCGTGGCCGCCGTCGGCCATGCTGATACTCGCGCAGCCAATCAGGTAATCGTAGCCATGCTGCATCATGTAACGCGCCAGCCCTGACCAGAGCAGGGTGATCGTCGCGCCGGTGCGATGCTCGGCATGGACGCAGGAACGTCCGATCTCGACCATGCGCGGGCGCAGATGCTGCAGGCGAACCAGATCGAATTCGCTTTCCGAATAATAGCTGCCGATGGCCCGAGCCTTTTCCGGAGACAGAATGCGGTAAGTGCCGATGACCTCGCCGGTATCGTCGTTGCGCACCACCAGATGCTCACAATACGGATCGTAGATATCCTGATCAACCCCGGCCACCTTGCTGGGCAGACGAGCGCCGAGTTCCTCGGCAAAAATACGGTAGCGCAACTTCTGCGCGGCAAGAATTTCCCTCTCATTGAGTGCGATTCCGACCGAAAGCGAAGGCCGGGCGGCCTTGTGGCGTCGAACTTCACTGGCGACATGGGTACTCATGTTTTCCTCCTTATCAATCGTGCGGAGGAAAGATAACGGCGAAAAATTACCCGCAGATGTTTATTTGATGACGGCCGTGTTACACCAATGCCCTGCAACGCAGTCCGG
>CAYMYD010000206.1:0-4669 GCA_964394535.1 uncultured Propionivibrio sp.
CAGCCCTCACCGGCTTTCTCCCTCCCCGATTCCGGTGAACGGTGACGGGGCAATCGTTCCAGCGAGCGGTTGCCCCGTTTTTTTTCGTGCTTTCGCTACTGCTGTCAGGATTTTCCATTTTGATGATCAAAACGATCGGCCTTTTCTTCCTCACGGCGCTGGCGGAAATTCTTGGGTGTTACCTGCCCTACCTGTGGCTGCGCGAGGGAAAGTCCATCTGGTTGCTGCTTCCCGCCTGTCTGAGCCTGGGGCTGTTCGCCTGGTTGCTGACCTTGCATCCGACGGCGGCAGGCCGGGTTTATGCGGCTTATGGCGGTGTCTACATCACCGTCGCCATTCTCTGGCTGTGGCTGGTTGATGGTATTCGTCCCGGTCTCTGGGATGTTTTCGGTTCGCTCGTAGCGTTCTCCGGCATGGCCATCATCATGTTTGCACCGCGCCCGCTAGCGTGAGTGGAAAGGAATTTTCATGTTGTTTGCTACGAAAAAAATCGGCTTGACTCTTGTGCTTCTACTGTTTGGTGTCGGTGCGCAGGCGCATTCGCCGCGCTTCAGTTGTTACGCCGAGGCTGACCAGCAGATTCTCTGCGAGGGCGGATTCTCCGATGGCAGTAGCGCACGCGGGGTGAGCATCAGCATGCTGAGCTACGAGGACAAGCTGCTTTGGTCGGGCCAGCTCGATGCGCAGTCGCAGATCCGCTTCAAGCGACCGGAAGGCCGTTTTTATCTGCGTTTTGAGGGCGGTGCCGGACATACGCTGGAGCTGGATCACCATGAAATACAGTGATCCCGGCGCAGGCTGTATCCAGCGCATCCCGCCGGCCAGTGCCGGGCGGGAAACCTCGCTGCTGCTTCTGGCGGCCCTGCTGGTGGTGATTCTCTCCGGCAGTGTGGTGCTCTGGCGTGGCCTGCACGCACCGGGTTTCCGTTTGCAGGACTACCAGCTGGATCTGGCGACGGCGCTGACGCCCGCCGAGCAGGGCATTCACGCAGATTTGCAGGCGGCTTTCGAGGAATGGCGCTTGCTGCGCCAGAACAGCGCCCTGACTGCGCCCCCGCCGGTAAAGCACTGGGCAGACGAGGGCTGGCCGCCTTTTGTGGCCAACCTGAGCGCCAGCCAGCGCGGCGCACACCGCTGGAGTTTGGTGGAGCGCGGCGATCATTACGCCTACCTCGGACGCAGCGCACAGCCGGAGCTTGCCGCCGACGTGCTGTGGATTCTGCCACTGGAAAAAAACGCGCGTTTTGAACTCTGGCTGCTGCGCGGCAAAACAACACCCGCTTTGACGCTGCCTGAGCGCCTGGAAGACCCCGAGTTGATCGCCAGGGGCTGGCGACAGGTGGTGGCAACGGAGAAAAAGCCCCGCTAGTTTTTTTGCTTTTGGAAAACATCATGTCTCTTGCCTTGCGTCTTCGTCATCTGCTTCTTTTCAGCCTGCTGGCTTTTCCCACGCTGGCGGTACACGCCGCCAATCTGCACATCGGCGTTACCCTGCATCCTTATTACAGCTTTGTCGCCAACATCGTGGGGGATCGTGCCCGGGTGGTGCCGCTCATTGACGCCGGTTTCAATCCGCACGCTTATGAGCCGCGTGCCGAGGATATCAAGCGTATCGGGCAACTCGATGTCGTGGTACTGAACGATGTCGGGCATGACGATTTCGCACGCAAGATGATCGCCGCCAGCGAACGCCCCAAACTGCCGGTCATCGCCGCCAACGCCGAAGTGCCGCTGCTTTCCGGCATGGCACTGGGCGCGCCGCAGGGGCGGGCGGTCAATCCGCACACCTTCCTGTCGATTACCGCCTCCATGCTGCAGGTGAGCACCATTGCCCGCGAACTGGGCAAACTCGATCCGGATAACGCCAGCTTCTTCCAGAACAATGCGCGCAACTATAACCGCCGCCTGCGCCAGTTGCGTGCCGACGCGCTGGCCAGGATCAAGACCGCGCCGACGGCCAGTTACCGGGTGGCGACCGAACACGGTGCCTATGATTACCTGCTGCGCGAATTCGGGCTGGAAGTTTCCGCCGTGATCGAACCGGCCCACGGCATGGAACCTTCGCCATCGCAGATGAAAAAGGTGCTGGATCTGATCCGCGCCAAAAATATCCGCGTCCTGTTTTCCGAACAGGATCGGCAGAGTGGCTATGTCAAAACCTTGATCCGTGAAACTGGCCTCTCTGTATATCCGCTGACGCACATCACTCACGGGGCCTACAGCGCTGAAAAATTCGAGCAGGACATGGCGCATAACCTCGACGCCATTGTCCGTTCCATTCAGGAGAGCCAGCCGTGACCCCTCTCTCGCCACGCGGCCCGGCACTGCATCTGCGAGGGCTTTCCCTGCAACTGGGCGGTACACAGATTCTTGAAGCGCTCGACTGGCAGGTTGCGCCAGGGCAGGTTCATGCCCTGGTCGGGCCGAATGGTTGCGGCAAAAGCAGCCTTTTGAAAAGCATCCTCGGCCTGATGCCACACCGTGGGGAAATCTGTCTGCACTGGCCGGGAAGTCGGCCGGGTACGGTGGGCTACGTTCCGCAGTCGCTCGAATGCGACCGCAGCCTGCCGATGACCGTTTGCGATTTCCTCGCCACCATGTGCCAGAAAGGCCCGCTGTTCTGGGGGCTGGAGTCCCGTGCGGCGGCGCAGGTGCAGGCCGTATTGGCGCAGGTCGGCATGGAAAGTCGGGCCCGACGGCGCATGGGCGACCTCTCCGGTGGTGAGCGACAGCGTGTGCTGCTGGCGCAAAGCCTGCTGCCGATGCCCGATTTCCTGCTGCTTGATGAGCCGATGGCGGCGCTTGATGCCGATGGCCTGGTGGTCTTTGAGCGCCTGCTGAAAAACTGGCGTGCCTACGGTACAACCGTGATCTGGGTCGAGCACGATCTTGATGCCGTCCATCGGCTGGCCGACCGGGTTGCCGGCCTGAATGGCCGCATCCTCTTTGACGACAAGCCCGATATCCTGCGCGACGCCGACCGTCTGTTGCAACTCTTCTCGCATCGTCGCAAATCCGTACAAGCCGTGGTGCGGAGAGCGGCGTGATGAATCTTCTCGAATCATTACATTTCATCATCCAGTCCGGCGTCGCGGCGGGCTATCTGCCGTCGATGCTGCAATACGGCTTCGTCATCAACGCCCTGCTCGCTGGCTGCCTGCTCGGGCCGCTGCTGGGCGGACTGGGGATGCTGGTGGTGGTCAAGCGTTTTGCTTTCTTCTCCGAAGCAGTGGGGCACGCGGCACTGACCGGCATTGCCATCGGCGTGCTGCTCGGCGAACCGCACGCCAGCCCTTACGGCAGCCTGTTCGGTTACTGTGTCCTCTTCGCCCTGCTGCTCAACTACCTGCGTAACCGTACCGGCCTCGCCCCGGATACCCTGATTGGTGTTTTCCTCTCCGTCTCGCTGGCGTTGGGTTCCAGCATCCTGCTGGTGCTGGCCGCACGCATCAATATCCACATCCTGGAAAACGTGCTCTTTGGCTCGGTGCTGACCATCGACGGCAAAGACCTGCTGATCCTGCTGGTGGTCACCCTGCTGTCGCTTGCCTGCCTGCGACGCATCTACAACCGTGCCATGCTCGCCAGCTTTCACCCGCAACTCGCCGAGGTGCGTGGCGTGCCGGTGGTCTGGCTCGATTATGTGTTTGTCGTTCTGGTGACGCTGGTGACGGTGGCGGCGGTGAAGATCATCGGAGCCATCCTGGTCGGTGCCCTGCTGGTTATTCCGGCCGCAGCAGCCCGGCTGCTGGCCGGTTCGATGCGCAGCTTTTTCTGGCTCACCGTCCTCTTCGCCAGCTTCAGCACCATGGCGGGTATCGCCATTCCGGTGGCCTGGGATATTCCAGTGCCTTCCGGCGGCGCGATCATCCTCCTCGCCGGTGTCGTGTTTGCCTTCGCCGTTCTGCTGAGCAAGCGGCGGCGCCTACCGGTATCGCAGTGAAATCCCGTATTCGGTTTTTGGTAAGCATTGAGGTCATGATGAAACAAACGCCCGATCATTTGCGCCTTTTTACGCGCTGGCATTTCTATGGGGTGCTGGTCGCTTTTCTGCTGGCTCTGCACGGGAGCGCGATGGCGGCACCGCAGATTCTTGTCGCGCATCCGGTGGTTCATGGGCTGGCGCAGGAGCTGGTGCGTGGCACTTCCATTGAGCTGGTACGGGTCACCCCGGCACAGCTTCCGCCCGCCCGACACCCGGCCTTCCTTGCTGGACGCGGGCTGGAAGCGCTGCAAAAGGCAGCAGTTCAGGCAGAGGCCGTGCTGACGCTGCGTTCGATCTGGCCCGATGACCAACTCTATCCGCTGGCCCGGCGCAACAATATCCGCATCGTCGAGATTGATGCTGCACAGCCGATTGAAGGTGATCTTCCGGGCATCAGCCTGAGCACAGGCGACAACGTCATCAACGCCCAGCCCTGGCTTGACGGCAACAATCTCTCGCGCATGGCCGGCATTCTGGCCGATGCGCTCGCCCGCCTGCATCCGCCTGTGGCCAGTGTGCTGCAAGACAATCGGCAAGCCGTGCAAGGACAGCTTCAGAGACTTGCAGCAGGCAGTAGCCAGCGTCTGGCCCGCCTTGTCGATCTCGGTGCGCTGGTGCTGTCAAGGCGCGTGCACACGCTGGCGCAAGCGCTGCAACTGGAGATGCTGCCCTGGACAAATCCGG
>CAYMYD010000207.1:0-4657 GCA_964394535.1 uncultured Propionivibrio sp.
ACCACGGACACGCGGATTTTCAATCCGCTGCTCTACCAACTGAGCTAACTGGCCAGAGAGAAAGCGGCATTATAGTCACTCATCCACGCTTCGTCAAAAAATTTTCACAATGAGCGCTGAGCATTTTGAGCGTAGTGCATTCTGCTTTTCGCGTAACTTGGATTAAGATAGATGCAAAGTTGTTTTCCCCAGAGGGAGTAAGGCATGTCGGAGCTTCTTAAAAGCATTGATGCGCGTACCAAACTCGCCGGCACCAACAAGCTGGAGATCCTGCTGTTTTCGCTCGGCGTGGATGCCAGAACCGGTCGGCGCGAAACGTTCGGCATCAACGTGTTCAAGGTACGTGAGGTGATGCGCACGCCGCCGATTACTGCGGCACCGGAAATGCCCTCGTCGGTCGAGGGCATGGTTAGTCTGCGCGGCGCGCTGGTGCCGGTGGTCGACCTGGCAAAATATACCGGCCTGGGTACCGATACCCCGCGTTCGATCATGATCGTGACCGAATACGCCGGACACACCCAGGGCTTTCTGGTCGAGGCGGTGGATACCATCCTGCGCCTGGACTGGGGACAGATGCGCGTTCCGCCGGAAATGTTGATGGCCGAACATGGCGGTCTGGTCACCGCGGTGACCGAATTGGCCGACAACCGGCTGGTGATGATGATGGACGTCGAAAAGGTGTTGTCCGAGACGACCAAGTACGACGACGAAGTGGTGTACCGCAACATCGAGCCGCTCAATAACCCGCACCTGACCGTGCTTTTTGCCGACGATTCGATCGTGGCGCGGCGGCAGATCGAGCGCACGCTGGATGCGATGAAGGTCAAGTACATCTCGGCGATCAACGGTAACGAGGCCTGGAAGGAAATGGAGAAAATCGCCGCCTTGGCCAAGATGTCGGGAGAAAAGGTCTCGGATCTGGTCAGTCTGGTGCTGACCGACGTCGAAATGCCCGAAATGGATGGTTACATTCTGACCAAACGGATCAAGTCCGACCCGCGTTTTGCCGATATACCGGTGATCATGCACTCGTCGCTGTCCGGCATGTCCAACCAGCAGCTTGGCAAGTCCGTCGGTGTTGATGAGTACGTGGCCAAGTTCGAGCCGCACAAACTCTCCGAAGCGCTGTCACGGCGTTTGCTGGGCAGTTTGACGGTAGCGCAGTCAAAGCGCTGATTCCTTATTTCGCTGGAGTAGATCGATGACGACGGATATGGCAGAAAAAAACCGGAACCTGCTGGATAGCGTGGACGCCAGAACGCGCTTGGCTGGCTCCAACAAGATGGAAATTCTGCTCTTCTCCCTGGGAACGCGTGAAACATTCGGCATCAACGTGTTCAAGGTGCGTGAAGTCGGACGGGCGCCGCACATCACCAAAACGCCAAACATGCCGAAAGGGGTTGAAGGCCTGGTTTCCCTGCGCGGAAACGTGATTCCGGTGCTGTCGCTGGTGAGCTTTCTTGATCATCATGACGGCCCTGTTGACCCCGGCAAGACGATGATGGTGGCCGAATACTCGAAGCGCACCTTGGGTTTTCTGGTGCATGACGTTGATCGCATCATCCGCGTCGACTGGGAAAAGGTACGTGCGCCGGAAAGTGTGCTGTCCAGTAACCAGGGGCTGATCACGGCGATCACCGAACTGGAAAACGGCACGCTGGTGTCCTTGCTCGACGTCGAGCAGATTCTGGCCAACGCCTTTGGCGAGGCCGTCATTGTCGACATTCCGGCGGCGCAGGTCAGCGAGGATACCGGTGTTTTCTTCGTTGATGACTCGGTCGTTGCCCGGCGCAAGATCGCCGAGGTGTTCGACAAGCTCGGCGTCAAATACAAAAATGCCAGTAACGGGCTGGAAGCCTGGGAACGCCTGAAAGGGCTGGCCAGCCATGCACAGCAAACCGGTGCCTCCTTGCGCGAGGCCGTGCGCCTGATCCTGGTGGATGCCGAAATGCCGGAAATGGACGGTTATGTCCTGACAAAGAACATCAAGGCGGATTCGCGTTTTGAAGGAATTCCCGTAATCATGCATTCCTCGCTGTCGTCCGAGGCCAATCGCGCCATGGGGCAGGCCGTTGGGGTGGATGCTTATGTAGCCAAATTTGATGCAGAGGTGTTGGCCGATACCCTGCGCCCGATGCTTGAACGATAGAAAAGAAACCAGGAGCTGAGAGAATGGCTGATCCGAAGTTGAGAATTCTTGTGGTCGACGACTTTTCGACGATGCGTCGTATCGTCAGAAACCTGCTCAAGGAACTGGGCTTTACCAATGTCGACGAGGCGGAAGACGGGGCCATCGCCCTGCAGAAACTGCAGGCGGGCGGCTTCGAATTCGTCGTGACGGACTGGAATATGCCGAATATGGACGGCCTGCAACTCCTGCAGACGATCCGTTCGACCCCGGCCTTGGCGCATCTGCCGGTGCTGATGATTACCGCCGAGGCGAAAAAGGAAAACATCATTGCCGCTGCTCAGGCCGGTGCCAGTGGTTACATCGTCAAGCCGTTCACGGCAGCGACGCTGGCCGAGAAGCTGCAAAAGATCTTTGACAAGATGGGAGTCTGAAATGAGCGATGCGAATTCCTCGGGCGATTCGAACGAGCTCGAGGCTCTCTTCGACAGTATTGCCAGTGGTGTTACTCCGGCTGTGTCGCCGGTTGCTGCGGCTGTTCCCCCGGTGACGGCAAAGCCCTCCGTGCTGCAACAGGTGTGTGAAGGCGGTGATGATGATTCTGCCGACCTGCAGGCGTTGTTCGATTCAATCGCCAGCAAGCAGCAGACAAGCCCGGCGCAGGCGGAGGTGACTGAAGGGCAATGGCCGTCGCAGGACAAGGTGTTCCAGCAGGTCGGCAAAATGACGCGGCTGCTGCACGACACCCTGGGAAATCTCGGATTCGAGAAGCTGTTTGCCAATACCGTGTCGGTCCTGCCGGATGCCAAGGATCGCTTGTCGTATATCGCCAATCTGACCGAGCAGGCGGCCTGCAAGGTGCTGAACGCCACCGATGCGGCGAATCCCCTGCAGGATGAACTGGAAAGTGGTGCGGCCCTGCTCGCCGACAAGTGGGACAAGCTCTACGCCAATCAGATGGGCGTCGATGAATTCAAACTGCTGGCCGCTGAAACCAGTGCCTTTCTCAAGAATGCCGTGCCGCAACGGACGGAGGCAACCAAGGCCCAGTTGATGGAAATCATGATGGCCCAGGATTTCCAGGATCTGACCGGCCAGGTGATCAAGAAAATCGTAGTGGTCGCCCAGGAGCTGGAGTCGCAGTTGATGGACGTGCTGATTGAAACCATGCCGGGCGAGAAGCGCACGGAGTCGGTCAATTCGCTGCTCAACGGGCCGGTGATCAATACCGCAGGGCGTACTGACATTGTCGCCAGTCAGCAGCAGGTCGATGATCTGCTCGAAAGTCTGGGGTTCTAGGAGGTGCAAGATGAGTGATTTTCCGGGAATGGAAGACCTGTTACAGGACTTCCTGCAAGAAGCGAGTGATCTTCTCTCGGACGTGGACAACAAACTGGTCGACCTCGAAAGAAACCCGGAAGACCTGCGTCTCCTGAATGATATTTTTCGTGGTTTCCATACCGTCAAAGGGGGAGCTGGTTTTCTTAACGCCACGGAACTGGTGCGGCTCTGCCATCTGACGGAAAACCTGTTCGACAAGCTGCGCAACGGTGAAATGGCGCTGACCACCGAACTGATGGATACCATCATGGCGGCCACACAGGGGGTGCGCCGGATGTTTGGTGAACTGTCGCAGTTGTCCCAGCCGCGTGCGGCTCCGGAAGACCTGATTGCCGACCTGCGCGCTGCGCTGGAAGGGCAGGCGGTGCCGGATAATGCAGCTGCGACGGAGGCCGCGCCGCCGACCGCTTCTGCGGCACCGGCATCCTCCTCGGCGGGTGATGAGCCCGACTGGCAGGCGCTGCATGGTGCGCTGATGGGGGCTGCGCCTGCGCCGGTTCCGGCGGTGGCGACGGCTGCGACGCCGGCGAGCACTGACCAGGGGTCAACCGCCGTCAGTGCGCCGGAAATTACACCGATCCATCCGCCGGAAGGACGGCGCTCGACCGACAAGCCTGGCGCAGTGGCCAGTGGTGCGCCTTCCGGTCGCCGTCTGGACGAGAAGTCCGCCGCGCGCGAATCGACGATTCGCGTCGATACGGCCCGTCTTGATCAGGTGCTCAATCTCTCTGGTGAAATCGGGCTGACCAAGAACCGTTTGACCAGCCTGCGCGTCGATATCCTCGCCGGACGCACCGATTCCGAGACCCTGCACGCCCTTGATCAGGCGGTCAGCCAACTTGACCTGATGGTTTCCGACCTGCAGAACGCGGTGATGAAAACCCGCATGCAGCCGATCGGACGGCTGTTCCAGAAATACCCGCGCATCGCCCGCGACCTGGCCCGGCAACTGGGCAAGGATGTCGAACTGGAGCTGATCGGTGAAGAAACCGAAGTCGACAAGACGATGATCGAGGACCTGGCCGACCCGTTGGTGCACCTCGTGCGCAACGCCGTCGACCACGGTATCGAACCGTCCGAAGAGCGTCTGCTGGCCGGCAAACCGAGCAAGAGCATCGTTCGTCTGGAGGCACGTCAGGAAGGCGATCACATCGTCCTGATCATTGCCGACGACGGGCGTGGCATGAG
>CAYMYD010000208.1:0-4626 GCA_964394535.1 uncultured Propionivibrio sp.
AACTCAAAAAGTATTCTGAGTTGAAAAATGCCAATGCACTTCATGCGATTGTCAGAACGTTCCCATTCACGTCCTTTCTTCTTTCCCCCCTGCCGTTATAATCCGCTTTCATCCACACGCTACTGACAGGGGCCGTCATGTCAAATTCGAGAAGCCGTTTCTGGGGAATGTCCGGATGTTTGTTGGCCGGGTTATTGATCGGTCAATTGGCCAACGCCGCCTACTTGCGGCAATTCTCGCCCCAGGGGCAGATCGATCAGCAGGTACGCGCCACGGCGGTGTTCAGCGCCGACATGGTGCCGCTCGGCAAGGCTGATGCACCCGCGCCCTTCGAGGTCGATTGCGGCGAGGTCAAAGGACAATCGCGCTGGAGCAACCCGAAAACCTGGAGCTACACGCTGGATCGCCCCCTGCAGGCCGGCGAGCGCTGCGACTTCAGCCTCAAACCCGCACTCAAGGCACTCAACGGCGAAGCCGTCAACAGCGCCAGTTACAACTTCTACGCCCCCGGCCCCTGGCCGCGCTCGATGACCCCCGGGCAAGGTTATGAGATTGAGGAAGACCAGGCCTTCCTTCTCGAAGCCAGCGCCGCCATCAAGCGTGAATCGCTCGAAAAAAACATGTGGTGCGAGGCCGATGGCGTCGGCAACCGGATTCCAATACGGATCTTGCCCGACGACATCCGCGATGCCATGCTGAAAGCCAGAAGCCATAAACTCAGCCCGGGCACACTGGCCGTCACCTGTAGTGAGCGCCTGCCGGCCGGTGCCAAGATGCGTCTGGTCTGGGGCAAGAGCATCGAGACACTGAATGGCATCAAATCCAGCCGCGCCATGAAATTCGCTTACACCGTGCGCGAGCCTTTCCGTGCCCGTTTCACCTGTGAACGTGAACGGCAGGAAGCGCCGTGTTCGCCGTTCTCCGATCTCAGGCTCGAATTCACCGCCCAGTTCGACGCCAAAAAAGCGGCCGCAGCCCGGCTCACCCTGCCGGATGGCAGCACCCGGTCGCCGCAAGGGCCGCAGGGAGAAGGCGAGCAGGAAACCATGGTCTCCAGCCTGAGCTTCAAAGGCCCCTTCCCGCAGAACGTTTCACTGAAAATCGAGTTGCCCGCCGACATCAAGGATGAGAGCGGCCGCCCGCTCACCAACGCCAACAGCTTCCCGCTGTCGACCAAGATCGGCAGCCTGCCGCCGCTGGCCAAATTCCCCGGTCGCTTCGGCATTCTTGAGCTCAAGGAGGGCGGCGTCCTGCCGGTCACGCTGCGCAATGTCGAAGCCAGCCTGCCGGTTGCCAATCTGCCGATGCCGTCGGCCAACGCGCACCGCTTTACCGCCCAGCGCCTCTCGGACGACGCCGAGGTCATCGCCGCCATCCAGGCACTGAGCAAATTCGAGCAGCAACACAAGGAAGGCCGCAAGCTCGTCATCAACGACGAGGTCAAGGAATACGACGACTATCTCTACGCCCGCGAACTCTCCTTCCTCAAGGGCAAGAACGGCGTCGCCAGCCGCGAGTTGCCCAAACCCGGCGGCAGCAACGAATTCGAGGTGGTCGGCATTCCCTTGCAGAAACCCGGATTCCACATCGTCGAAATCGAGAGCCGCCTGCTCGGCGCGGCGCTGCTGGCCACGCCGAAACCGATGTATGTGCGCACCACGGCGCTGGTCACCAATCTGGCCGTCCATTTCAAGCACGGCAAGGACAATTCGCTGGTCTGGGTGACGACGCTCGACGGCGGCAAGCCGGTCGCCGACGCCGAAGTGCGCGTCTCGTCGTGCAAGGGCGAATCGCTCTGGCAGGGACGTAGCGACGCTCAGGGCCGCGCGCTGATTGATCAGGCGCTGCCAAACATCTATTGCGACAACGACAGCTTCATCTTTGTCAGCGCCCGTCTGGGCGAGGACTACAGTTTTGCCCGCTCGGACTGGAACGAAGGTATCGAAAACTGGCGTTTCGGTGTCGAGACCTGGGGCGCCTACGAAAGCCGCCGCATTCATACGGTGTTTGACCGCACCCTGCTGCGCGCCGGACAAACGGTGTCGATGAAGCACATCGCCCGCGAACGTGGCAGCCAGTCCTTCGCTTTCCCGGACGCACAGAAGCTGCCCGCCGAGATGGTCATCATCCACGATGAAAGCAATGATGAATTCCGCCAGCCGCTGCACTGGGACAGCCGGGGGGTGGCGACGAATCAATGGAAGATTCCCGAGAACGCCAAGCGGGGTAGCTATCGGGTGGAGCTGCGCAGCAAGGCCAAACATTCCGGCAGCGTGACCACCGGTGATTTCCGCGTTTCCGATTTCCGCCTGCCGGTCTTCGCCGGTAGCGTGCAGGGCGTTGGCGGACGGCTGGTCGCACCGAAGGAAGTGCCGCTGGCCCTGGGTCTCTCCTTCCTCAACGGCGGCGCGGCCAAGGGGGCCAAGGTCGAGGTGTCGGCCACGCTGCGCCCGAGCTGGCGCAGTTACAAGGGCTACGACGATTTCAACTTCTCCGTCTCTTTCGACGACAAGGCCGTTTCTGCTTTCGCCATTGACGCCAAAGAGGAAAATGAGCAACTGGTCGCCGACAAGCAGCCGGTCACGCTCGATAACGCCGGGGCAGGCAAGCTGGCGGTGACGCTGCCGAAGAAGATCAAGGGACCAAGCGAACTCTACGCCGAGATGAGCTTTGCCGATCCGAACGGTGAAATCCAGACCATTCACGGGTCAGTCGAACTGACGCCGTCTGCCGTGGTCGCCGGTATCCGGGTCGAGGACTGGGCCTCGATCAAACAGCAGGGCAAGGCCGAAGTCGTGGTGCTCGACATGCAAGGCAAGCCGGTCGCCGATGCCGCCGTCAAGGTGAGCGGCAAACGTCGCGTCGACTACAGCCATCGCAAGCGCATCGTCGGTGGCTTCTACGCTTACGAACACAGTACCGAATTCAAGGATCTGGGCGAAGTCTGCAGCGGCAAGACCGATTCGCGCGGCAAGCTCGCCTGCACCCTGAAAACCGACGAAGCCGGCAGCGTCTACCTGCTCGCTGAAACGAAGGACACGAGCGGTAACATCGCCTGGGCCGGCACCAGCTATTGGGTCGCCAGCCACGGCGACCTGTGGTTCACCGCCGGGAATCAGGACCGTTTCGACGTGATCCCGGAAAAACGCGGCTATGCACCGGGCGAAACCGCCCGCCTGCAGGTGCGCACACCCTTCCGCGAGGCGATGGCGCTGGTCTCGGTCGAAGCGGGTGGCATCATCGAAACACAGGTGTTGCCGCTGTCACGCTGGAAGCCGGTGATCGAACTGCCGATCAAGGGCGAATGGGGGCCGAACGTCTATGTCTCGGTACTGGCCGTGCGCGGTCGCGTCGAACCGCTGAAGTGGTACTCCTTCTTCACCTGGGGCTGGCGCGAACCGTCGGCCTGGTTCAAGGAATGGTGGAACCCGACCCAGCCGACGGTGATGGTCGACCTTGCCAAACCGGCGTTCAAGCTGGGGCTGGCCGCACTGGATGTCGGCATCGACGCGTTCAAACTGAAGGTCGAAGTCACCCCGGAAAAACGCGACTATCAGCCACGCGAATCCGCCCAGGTCAAGATCAAGGTCACGCAACCGGACGGCAAACCGGTTCCGGCCGGGACGGAAATCGCCTTTGCGGCAGTCGATCAGGCGCTGCTCGAACTCCGGCCCAACGAAAGCTGGAATCTGCTCGACGTGATGCTGCCCAAACGCGCCTATCAGGTGGATACCGCCACCGCGCAGTCGCAGGTGATCGGCAAACGGCACTTCGGCAAGAAAGCCGTGGCCCCTGGTGGTGGTGGCGGCCGCGCCCCGGCGCGCGAACTCTTTGACACGCTGCTCGTCTGGAACCCGCGTCTGGCGCTGGATGCCGAAGGCAGCGCGGTCATCAAGGTGCCGCTCAACGATTCGCTGACCGAGTTCAAGCTGGTCGCCATCGCCGATGCCGGTGTCGGCCTCTTTGGCAGCGGCAGCAGCAAGCTGCGTACCAAACAGGATCTGCAACTGATTTCCGGCCTACCGCCGCTGGTACGCGAAAAAGACCGCTACAGCGCCCTGCTGACGGTGCGTAACGGCACCGCCCAGCCGATGACGGTGGCCATCGCCGCCAAGGCTGGCGAGCAATCGCTGGAGGCGAAGGAGCTCAAACTCGACGCCGAAAGCGCCAGCGAAATCCAATGGACGGCCAACGCGCCGGAAGACGGCAAATCCCTGGTCTGGGAATTCGACGCCAGCGACAAGGCGGGCGGTGCCAAGGATCGGCTGCGCATCACGCAGCAGATTGCCCCGGCGGTACCGATCACCGTACAGCAGACCACGTTCGGGCGTCTCGAAGGCAGCCTGGAGATTCCCGTTGCCGTACCGACCGGCGCAGTCTCCGGCAAGAGCGGGGGGCCACGCGGCGGTATCGAAATCGGACTCTCGGCGAAGCTCTCGACCCCGCCGCCCGGCCTGAAGCGCTTCTTCGAGGAATACCCCTTTGTCTGCCTCGAACAGCTGGCCTCGGTCGCCATCGGCCTGCGTGACGAGGCGCGCTGGCAGAAGATCGTCGATACCCTGCCCACCTACCTCGACGCCAACGGTCTGGCACGCTACTACCCCGGCGAAGAGCGCTATAACACGG
>CAYMYD010000209.1:0-4620 GCA_964394535.1 uncultured Propionivibrio sp.
CGTGACCAGCGAGGCAGAAAACTTCCGGGGGATTTTCATTCTGCCGGGACTGCGCTGGCCGCATCCGGTACAAAGATGTAGCCGACCCCCCAGACCGTTTGCAGGTAGCGGGGCTGTGCCGGATCCACTTCGATCAGGCGACGCAGACGGTGGATTTGCACATCGATGGCCCGGTCGAAGGTTTCGCTCTCGTCGCCGCGTGTCAGTTCCAGCAGGCGCTCGCGTTTCATCGGCTGCCCGGCGTGGGTAATCAGTGCGTTGAGCAGGGCGAATTCACCGCTGGTCAGCGCCACATTTTTATCCCCGTTTTGCAGTTGTCGCGTTGCCCGGTCCAGCGTCCACACCCCAAAGCGGTACAGCCCGCCATTGGCCAGTGGTGCAGACAAAGGGGGCGAGGCGCGGCGCAGTACGGTTTCGATACGTGCCACCAGTTCGCGCGGGTCGAAGGGTTTGCCGAGATAGTCGTCTGCGCCCATTTGCAGGCCGATCACCCGGTCGACCGGCTCATCACGCGCGGTCAGCATGATCACCGGGCGCATCTCGCCACGCGCGCGCAGACGCCGACACGCCGCCAGACCGTCCTCGCCGGGCAGCATCAGGTCGAGGATGACGAGATGCGGCTGGTAGCGTTCCAGATAGGCATCAAGCTGCTGCGTATTCGGCAACAGCAAGGTGTCAAAACCATGCCGCCCGAGATAGCTGGCCAGTAACTGGCGCAGTTCGGGGTCATCGTCGACCAGCAGGATTTTTTTCAGAGAGGACATAATGAGCATTCTAGGCCGTCAGGCGAACACTTGAAGCTGTTTGCAACAAATTGAAACCGGCTTGGCGTGAAAGATACCGTGAAAAGTGAAAGGTGAGAAATCAGGCGCTTTGCGCCGAAAGGCAGCATTTTCCGGGATAATCCGTTATGGTTACCCGAATGATGAAACCGTCAGGCACTAACCACTAGCTACCAGCCACTGTATTTCAAGTAAAGGACTCCCATGACCCGACCCCGCAACGACACTTTCCTGCGCGCCCTGCTGCGTGAGCCGACCGACTACACGCCGATGTGGATGATGCGTCAGGCCGGACGCTATCTGCCCGAGTATTGCGCGACGCGCAAGCTGGCCGGGAGCTTCCTGCAATTGTGCAAGAACCCGGCGCTGGCCTGTGAGGTGACGCTGCAACCGCTGGAACGCTATCCGCTGGATGCCGCCATCCTTTTTTCCGACATCCTGACCATTCCTGATGCGATGGGGCTGGGACTTTATTTCAGCGAAGGCGAGGGGCCGAAATTCGAGCGCCCCTTGCGCGATGAGCAGGCTATTGCCGCGCTCCATGCACCCGATCTTGACCGTCTGCGCTATGTGACCGATGCCGTGGCAGAAATCCGTCGTGCGCTCGACAATGCCGTGCCGCTGATCGGTTTTTCCGGCAGTCCTTTCACCCTGGCCTGCTACATGGTCGAAGGCGGGGCGAGCAGCGATTATCGCCAGCTCAAGACCCTGCTCTACACCCGTCCCGATCTGCTGCACCGCATCCTGAGCGTCAATGCCGAGGCCGTGACGGCCTATCTGAATGCGCAGATCGAGGCTGGAGCGCAAACGGTGATGATCTTCGATTCCTGGGGAGGCGCCCTGTCAGCCGCAGCCTACCGCGAGTTCTCGCTGAATTACATGCAGCGCATTCTCGACGGCCTCGTGCGCGAGAAAGACGGTGAGCGGATTCCGGTCATCGTCTTCACCAAGGGGGGCGGGTTATGGCTGGAGGCGATTGCCGGAAGCGGCTGTGACGCCATCGGCCTGGACTGGACCATTGAACTGGGCGAAGCGCGTCGCCGTGTCGGCGCACAAGTCGCCCTGCAGGGCAATCTGGACCCGAGCATCCTGTTCGCTCCGCCGGAAGTGATTGCCGCCGAAGCGAAAAAGGTGATCGACAGCTATGGCGCGGACAATACCGGCCACGTTTTCAACCTCGGCCACGGCATATCCCAGTTCACGCCGCCGGAAAATGTGACGGCCCTGATCGAAACCGTGCATGACTACAGCCGGAAGTTGCGTCAACAAGCGTAAAAACAGCACTATTCGTGTTGACTTATGCACAGAAATCATGTTGGTGCAATGGCCTCTTAACAACTTCATTCAGAATCAGTGACTTAAATATAAGTCACTGATTTTTAATAAAATTATTTTTGCTTCTTTTTTTGGCAAAGTGTAAAAAGTCCTTGGGGGCAGGGGAGTTGGCGGCGTTTCTGGCAAATATCCCACAGACTTATCCACAGAAAATGTGCATAACCGGAGAATCCTCTGTCAAGAGAATGGTTTACGTGAGATTGCGCAGAATTCGGAAGAACAAACCGGGCTAAATTCATCAGATGGCGTGTGCTGAAGCGCAGGAGTTCAGGGACTTTTCCGCGTTCCGTAAAAAGTCAGCGCGCCGACGGCAATGGCGGCCAGCGCGGCCAGCAGGTAGCTCAAAGGGATGCAGAGAGCGGGTAGCAGGGCGCCGATGAGCAGGAAAAACGCACTGTAGCCGCCTGAGCCGATGATGACGCCGCGCAGCAGGTTGGCGGCACTTTTCCCTCCCTGCTGAGAATGGGTGAAAGCGGCAAAAATCATGCTGAAGGCCGGAAAGGGCGAGACCATCCCGCTCAGTTGCGGGCCGAGGCGGTCGGCGATGGTGGTCAGGGTGACGGTCAGCAGGGTGGCGGTAATGATCCTGGCCGGTAAATCCCAGCGTGGTGCGATGTGTCCCCGCTGTGGTATCGGATAGGGCTTGAGCAGCAGCGCGCAGAGCGCGATAAGACTGATTTCGATGCAGAAGCTCGGCCACAGTTGCCAGGAAAAACAGTTCAGGATGGCGGTGGCAAGAAAGAAGGTGCCGACGGCGCTCAGGGAGCAAATCCGCCAGGAAAATCGCGGTGCCAGCAGGATATAGACAAGGCAGAACAGGACGCTGGAAATTTCACCGACCAGATTGCCGATCGCAGCCCGGCTGGCGAACAGCGTACCGTGCTCAAGCGCGATGATGAAGGAGATCGGTGCAGAAACCAGCGGCAGTCCGATCAGCAATCCGCTGACCGCAGTCCCCCAGCGACGTCCGGCCAGCGTCACCGAGACAATCAGCAGGGGAGTGAGAAACAGCTTGAAGGCCAGGATCAGCATCGGAATCTTGAATCCAAAAGCCTCAGCGCAAAGTCACAAAGGCACAAAGAACGCAACGGGGTTATTTTCCGTACGGGGACGGCGTTTCCCGAAATCATAACCTGTAGGCCTTGCGCCTGCACGGGTTGCTCCGATGTGAAGTTGTCTTGCGGATTCCCGCCACTCCCCTTGCGTGGGAATGACGGGAGTTTATGGTTTTTGGAAGTGTTGCATCCGCTTCATGCAGCGGAGTCCTCCATTTTCTCCATTGCTGCCATTTTTGCGGCGAATTTCTTGTTCTGATAGAGCGACCAGATCAGCGAGAGGATGGCCAGCGTGATGAAGAAGAGCGCGATGGGCTTGTCAAGGAAAACGGTCAGGCTACCGGACTTGGCGACCATCGCCTGGCGGAAGGTTTTTTCCAGCGTGTCGCCGAGAATCAGGGCCAGCACCATCGGCGGGATCGGGATGTCAAGTTTCTGCATGGTATAGCCGAGCAGACCGAACATCACCAGCAGGAAGAAGTCGAAGGCGCTGTAGTTCATCATGTAGGTGCCCATGAAGGCCAGACAGATGATCATCGGAATCAGCAGCTTCTGCGGGATGGCCAGCAGCTTGGCGATGTACGGCACCATCGGCATGTTCATGAAGATGAGCACGACGTTGCCGATGAACATCGAGGCGATCACGCCCCAGGCAATTTCCGGGCGCATCTCGAAGAGCATCGGGCCAGGTTGCACGCCGAGCATCATCAAGGCACCGAGCATGACCGCCGTGGTGCCGGAACTGGGAATGCCGATGGCCAGCATGGGAATGATCGAAGCCGTCGAGGACGCATTGTTCGCTGCCTCCGGTGCGGCCACGCCAACGATGTCGCCCTTGCCGAAGTTTTCCGGATTCTTGCTCAGTTGCCGCTCGGTGGTATAGGCAATCAGCGAGGTCATCGAACCGCCGATACCGGGCAGGCAGCCAAGGAAGAAGGCAATCGGCGTGCTGCGCACGATGGGCAGCCAGATTTTCTTCCAGTCCTCCTTGGTGATCATCACCCGGCCGATCTTCTTGGTATCGATCTCGTAGACCGTATTCATGTCGGCATAGCCGTTGAACACTTCGGAAATCGCGTAGGCACCGATGATGCAGACCAGGAAATCGACCCCGTCCTGCAAGAGTTCGATGCCCATCGTGTAACGGATCACGCCCGATTGTCCGTCGATGCCGATGCTGGCAATCACCAGACCGACAAGCAGCGACACGGCACCGCGCAGGAGCTTGCCTTCGGCCAGCGTAATGGCGGCGGTCATGGCAAAGAGGATCAGCGAAAACATTTCCGCCGGACCGAATTTGAGCGCAAAGCTGGCTGCTGCCTGCGCAAGCAGCACCACCATCACGCAGGCGATGATGCCGCCGATGAAGGAGGCGATTGCCGAAGTGGCCAGCGCCGCCCCCGCTCGCCCCTGCTGGGCCATTTTGTAACCATCGAAGCAGGTCACAA
>CAYMYD010000210.1:0-4619 GCA_964394535.1 uncultured Propionivibrio sp.
CTTCATGCACGCCCTTGTGCGCCAGCATCGGGTTGCCGACGATGTCGCCGATGGCAAAGATGTTCGGCACGTTGGTACGCATCTGTTTATCGACCGCAATGAAGCCGCGCTCATCCACCGCGATACCGGCATTTTCCGCACCGATCTTCTTGCCATTCGGACGACGGCCCGCCGATTGCAGGATCAGGTCGTAACGCACGGCTTCGGCCGAAGGCGCGTTCTCGCCTTCGAACTTGACCCATAGACCGTCTTCCCTGGCCTCAACGGCGGCAGTTCGCGTTTTCAGCATGACCCGCTCGAAGCGGTGCTGATTCTGCTTTTCCCAGACCTTGACGGCGTCACGATCCGGCCCCTGCATCAGGCCGTCGAGCATTTCGACGACATCAACGCGGGCACCCAGCGCCGAATAGACCGTGGCCATTTCGAGGCCGATGATGCCGCCGCCGATGACCAGCATTTTCTTCGGCACGAAGCGCAGTTCCAATGCCCCGGTCGAATCGACGATGCGCGGATCGTCCGGCAGGAAGGGCAGATGCACCGGTGCGCTACCCGCCGCGATGATGCATTGCTTGAAGCGGACGATTTTCCGGCTGCCGGTTTTTTCCTGCCCTTCGCCTTCGGTCACTTCCACGGCGAGGTGATTGGCATCAAGGAAGCTGCCGTAACCACGCACGATGTCAACCTTGCGCGCCTTGGCCATACCGGCAAGGCCGCTGGTCAGCTTGCCGACGACTTTTGCCTTGTGGGCACGCAGTTTGTCGACATCAATCTGTGGCGCGGCAAAACTGACGCCGCAATCGCCCAGGTGGTTCGCTTCCTCCATCACCGTGGTGACGTGCAGCAAGGCCTTGGAGGGAATGCAGCCGACATTGAGGCAAACACCGCCCAAGGTGCTGTAACGCTCGACAATAACCGTTTTCAGACCCAGATCGGCGGCACGGAAGGCCGCCGAATAACCGCCAGGGCCAGCACCGAGGACGAGCATGTCACATTCAACGTCGGCTGTCCCCGCGTAGGCGGAAGCAGATGCTGCCACGGGGAGAGGCTGAGCAGCAGGTGCAGCAGCAACAGGCGCGGGCTTTGCTTCTGCCGGCTGTGCAGCAGCGGCAGCGCCTGCGGCTTCCACGACAACAACGACCATGCCTTCGGAAAGCTTGTCACCGACCTTGACGCGCAGTTCCTTGATGACACCCGCTGCCGTGGCGGGAATATCCATCGTCGCCTTGTCCGATTCGAGGGTCAGGAGGGTGTCATCGACCGCGATCGTCTCGCCGACAGCCACCGCAATCTCGATCACCGGAACGTCGGCGGAACCGCCGAGATCCGGCACCTTGATTTCCATGAGTTGACTCATTGTTTTCTCCCGATCAGACCAGCACCCGACGCATGTCGGCGAGCAGGGTGGCAATGTAGGCGTTGAAGCGGGTCGCCAGTGCGCCGTCGATCACGCGGTGATCGGCCGAGAGCGACAGCGGCACGATCAGGCGCGGGACGAATTCCTTGCCATTCCACACCGGCTTCATGCTCGACTTGGACACGCCAAGAATGGCCACTTCCGGCGCATTGACGATCGGCGAGAAGTAAGTGCCGCCGATACCGCCGACGCTGGAAATGGTGAAGCAGGCGCCTTGCATGTCGGCCGGAGCAAGCTTCCCGTCACGCGCCTTCTTCGCCAGCTCGCCACATTCGGCCGCCAGCTGGCTGACCGTTTTCTGGTCGACGTTCTTGATCACCGGCACGACCAGGCCGTTGGGCGTGTCGGCCGCGAAGGCGATGTTGAAGTACTTCTTCAGCACCAGATTGTCGCCATCGAGCGAACTGTTGAACTCGGGGAACTTCTTGAGGGCCAGTTCGCAGGCCTTGATGATGAAGGCGAGCATGGTGATCTTCTGGCCCGACTTTTCGTTCTCCTTGTTGATCGCCACACGGAAGGCTTCGAGGTCGGTGATGTCGGCCTCTTCGTGATAGGTGACGGCCGGAATCATCACCCAGTTGCGGGCCAGGTTCTGGCCGGAAATCTTCTTGATGCGCGACAGGGGTTTCGTTTCGACCGGGCCGAACTTGGCAAAATCGACCTTCGGCCAGGGCAGGAGATCAAGACAGCCGCCCAGCGAGGAACCGACCGGCGTCGGCACTGCTTCGCCCTGCATGACCTTCTTGATGAAGGCCGTGACGTCTTCCTTGAGGATGCGCCCCTTCGGGCCAGTGGCCGGAACGCGCGTGAGATCGACGCCCAGTTCACGGGCAAACTGCCGTATCGAGGGGCTGGCGTAGGTGCCGGACTGCACCGGGGCTGCCGAAGCTGCTGCTGGTGCAACCGGGACAGGCGCGGGAGCAGCAACCGGCGCAGGGGCCGGGGCTGACGCGGCAGCCGCAGGTGCTGGCGTTGCCGCCTTCTCCTGCTTTTCCTCCTTCACCGCCGCCGCTGCGCCCGAGGCTTCGACCACGGCAACGACCATGCCTTCGGAAAGCTTGTCGCCGACCTTGACGCGCAGCGCCGTGATGACGCCTGCCGCCGAAGCGGGGATGTCCATCGTCGCCTTGTCCGACTCCAGCGTGAGCAGGGTATCGTCGAGCGCGACCGTATCGCCCACGGTAACGGCGATGTCGATGACCGGTACGTCGGAAGAACCGCCGAGATCCGGAACCTTGATTTCAACTTGGCTCATTGTTTTCTCCTCAGACGGTCAGGGGGTTGGGTTTGTTGACGTCGATGCCGTACTTGGCGATGGCTTCGGCCACCTGACTGCGCTCGATGGCACCGTCGTCGGCCAGCGCCTTCAGCGCGGCCACCGTCACCCAGTAGCGATCAACCTCGAAGAAGGAACGCAGCGCCTCGCGGGTATCCGAACGGCCGTAACCATCGGTGCCCAGCGTGACGTAGCGGCGACCGTTGATGAACGGACGAATCTGCTCGGCGTAGAGGCGCACATAGTCGGTTGCCGCGATGACCGGGCCTTGCGGGGCGTTATCCAGGCATTTTTCGACGTGCGATTGACGCGGGGTTTCCTGCGGATGCAGCAGGTTCCAGCGCGCCACGTCGTTGCCGTCACGGGCCAGTTCGTTGAAGCCTGGGCAGCCCCAGAGGTCGGCGTCGACATTCCAGTCCTGCTTGAGCAGTTCGGCAGCGGCGATGACTTCGCGGAAGATCGTGCCGCAACCGAGCAACTGCACGCGGCGCTTGCCGCCCGACGCGCCCTTCTTGAGCTGATACATGCCCTTGATGATGTCCTGCTCGACACCGGCCGGCATATCCGGGTGTTCGTAGTTCTCGTTCATCACCGTCAGGTAGTAGAACACGTCCTCCTGTTCCTGGAACATGCGGCGCATACCGTCCTGCATGATGACAGCGACTTCGAAGGCGAAGGTCGGGTCATAGCTCATGCAGTTGGGAATCAGGCCGGAGAGAATCAGCGAATGGCCGTCCTGGTGTTGCAGGCCCTCGCCGTTCAGGGTGGTGCGCCCGGCCGTGCCGCCGATGATGAAGCCACGGGCCCGCTGGTCGCCTGCGGCCCAGCAGAGATCCATGGTGCGCTGCATCCCGAACATCGAATAGCTGATGAAGAAGGGGATCATCTGCACGTTATGGTTGGAATAGGATGTCGCGGCGGCAATCCAGTCGCTGACCGCACCGGCCTCGTTGATGCCTTCCTGCAAGACCTGCCCGGTCTTGGACTCCTTGTAGAACATCAGCTGATCGTGATCTTCCGGCACGTATTTCTGGCCCTGCTGATTCCAGATGCCCACCTGGCGGAAGAGGCCTTCCATGCCGAAGGTGCGTGATTCGTCCGGAACGATGGGCACCACATGACGGCCCACCTGCTTGTCTTTCAGCAGAATGTTCAGCAAGCGGACAATCGCCATCGTCGTGGAGATTTCACGCCCTTCGCCGGTCGCTTTCAACAGCGGTTCAAAGGCTGACAAGGGCGGGGTTTCCAGCAGCTTGTCGGCCTTGCGGCGGCGGCGCGTGACACGACCACCGAGCGCCGCACGGCGCTCGTGCATGTATTTGTATTCCTTCGACTCCTTGTCGAAGCGCAGGAAAGGCAGGACTTCAAGCTGGTCATCGGGAACCGGCAGGTTGAAGCGGTCGCGGAAACCGCGAATGTCTTCGAGCGCCAGTTTCTTCTGCTGGTGCGAGATGTTCATCCCCTCACCGGCCTCGCCCATGCCGTAGCCCTTGATCGTCTTGGCAAGGATCAGCGTCGGCTGCCCCTTGTGTTCAACAGCCGCCTTGAAGGCGGTGAAAATCTTGAAGATGTCGTGACCACCGCGATTCAGTTTCCACACATCGGCATCGGTCCAGTCGGCGACGAGTTCGCGTAGCTCCGGTGTGTTGAAGAAATGTTCGCGCACGTAAGCGCCGTTCTTCGCCTTGAAGGTCTGGTACTCGCCGTCGATGCATTCCATCATGCGTTTCTTCAGGATGCCGTTCTTGTCACGGGCCAGCAGCACGTCCCAGTGACGCCCCCAGATCAGTTTGACGACATTCCAGCCCGCCCCCCGGAAGGTGCCTTCGAGTTCCTGGATGATCTTGCCGTTACCGCGTACCGGACCGTCGAGACGCTGCAGGTTGCAGTTGATGACGAAGATCAGGTTGTCGAGCTTTTCACGCGCGG
>CAYMYD010000211.1:0-4569 GCA_964394535.1 uncultured Propionivibrio sp.
ACCTGCTCGCGCATTTGCTCGATCAGCAGTTTAAGCTCCATCGCCGTCTGCGAGACTTCGCTGACAACCGATTTCGAACCGAGCGTGTTGGCTTCGCGGTTGAGTTCCTGCATCAGGAAATCCAGTCGCTTGCCGCAGGCGCCGCCGGTCCGCAGGACACGCTCGACTTCGTCGAGGTGGGTGGAAAGACGGGCCAGTTCTTCGGCAACGTCGATGCGCACGGCGAAAACGGCGACTTCCTGACGGATTCGTTCGTCGTCGGCGTTGCCCAGGGCGTCGATCAGGCGCTGTTTCAGCTTGTCCTGAAAGGCACTCTGCGCCGCCGGGATGCGCGGGGCAACTTCGCGTACCAGTTCGCGCATGCGCGTCACCCGTTCCATGATCACCGCGCCCAGCTTTTCGCCTTCCCGCGCACGACTGGCGGTGAATTCGTCAAGGGCGGTGCGGGCCAGTGTCAGTGCGGCAGCGAACAAGGCTTCACCATCCGGACTGTCGTCACCAAACATGCCAGGCCAGCGCAGGACGTCGCTGACCGAAAGCGGTGCGGCCTGCGGCATTTCCTGACGAACGCGGAGATCAAAATCCTTCAGTTGCGCGAGCAATTCGGCGTTCAGCGCCGTTGCCTGTGCCCGCGTGCTGGCGGCGACAAAGCCCAGACGGCATTCCAGCTTGCCCCGCCCCAGGCGGGCGCCAAACATTTCGCGCAGGGCCGGTTCAAGGGAACGCAGCTCTTCGCCGATGCGGAACTGGAAATCAAGGTAGCGTGAATTGACGCTTTTGAGTTCGATGTGCAGGGCGCCACCCTCGACATCACTTGTTCTGGTGGCATAGCCGGTCATGCTGTAGATCATGGGGTTCCTGAAAGTAAGAAGGTGAAAGCGGCCAGCACCGGCTTTACAGGCTGCGGGTAAAGCCCGAGAATGCCGGGGAGTCCTAATCATAGCTTTGATTCCGATGGTGCAACAAGCCAACCACGCCTTGCCTGCCGGTTTTCAACTCGGCGAATACCGCATCGAGCACCAGCTTTCGCTCGGCGGGTTTTCGATCGTCTATCTGGCAACCGATGAGCAGGATCGCCTGGTCGCCATCAAGGAATATCTGCCGAACAGCCTGGCCCTGCGTGCCGATGGCGAAATCAAGCCTCAGATCAGCGAAGAGCATCTGCCGGCTTTCCGCTACGGCATGAAGTGCTTTTTCGAGGAAGGCCGGGCGCTGGCCCGCCTTTCGCACCCCAACGTGATCCGCGTGCTGAATTTCTTCCGGGCCAACGATACGGTTTACATGGTCATGGAGTACGAGCAGGGGCGCACCCTGCAGGAGTTCATCCAGAAGAACCGTGCCGTGATCACCGAAAACTTCATGCGCAACGTTTTCACCAAGGTGCTGAACGGGCTGCGCGAGGTGCATTCGCACAAGCTGCTGCATCTGGACATCAAGCCGTCGAATATCTACATGCGCAACGATTACGCGCCGGTGCTGATCGACTTCGGCGCGGCGCGGCAGACGCTGGCTTCCGATACGCCGATGCTGAAGCCGATGTACACCCCGGGCTTTGCCTCACCCGAACATTACCGGCAGCGCGAGCTGCTTGGCCCGTGGAGCGACATCTACAGTATCGGTGCCTGCATGTACGCCTGTCTTTCCGCCAGCTCGCCACAAGCGGCCGATCAGCGGATGGAAAAAGACCGCCTGCTGATGGCCATGGCCCGCTGGGAAGGCGCTTATTCCGATCAGTTGCTTGAAACCATCGACTGGTGTTTGCATCTGAATCATCTGGAGCGGCCACAAAGCGCTTTTTCCTTGCAGAAAGCCTTGACCGCCAAAGTGCACAAACCGAAGCCACCACCGAAGCAGGGCTGGTTTGAGCGTATGATTACAGGCGTCAAGGACAAGGCCAAAACACCGTGAAATTCACCATCTATCAGGAAAGCCGCATCGGCAAGCGCAACAATAACGAAGACCGGCTGGCGCACTGCTATTCGCGCGACGCGTTGCTGACAGTCATTGCCGACGGTATGGGTGGTCACTATTACGGCGAAATCGCCGCGCAAATTGCCGTACAGACGCTGGTCGAGAACTTCCAGCAGACAGCCACGCCGTCCATCGCTGATCCGTTCATGTTCCTGCAGAAATCAATGATGAACGGCCACCGGGCGATTCGTGATTTTTCGGAAATGCATCGTCTCAAGGACTCACCGCGCACTACCTGTGTCGCCTGCATTGTCCAGAACAATATCGCTTACTGGGCGCATTCCGGGGATTCACGCCTGTATCTGATGCGCAACGGCAAGGTCGTCACCCATACCCGCGACCATTCACGCGTCCAGTTGCTGAAGGATCAGGGCATCATCAACGAGGCACAGGCCGCCGTACACCCGGAACGCAACAAGATTTACAGTTGCCTGGGCGGGCCGGCACCGCCTGAAATCGAGTTTTCACGCAAGACGCCGCTGGAAGTCGGCGATCTGCTGATGCTGTGCACCGATGGTCTGTGGGGCGTCCTGCCCGGTGAGTTGATGGCCGTCAGCCTGAAGTCGGAAAATCTGATGCATGCCGTGCCGATGCTGCTCAACCAGGCCGACATCCGCGGCGGCCCCAATGCCGACAATCTGTCGATCGTTGCCGTCCGCTGGGAAGACAGCTATGTCGATACCAGCGCCGTCACGTCCAGCGTCATTTCGACCCAGGCCATGTCGCACGACACGATCACCACCAAGCTCGACGCCTTCGGCCGCAACCCGAATTACAAGACCGAGCTTTCCGAAGAGGAAATCGAAAAGGCGATCGACGAAATCCGTTCCGCCATCCAGAAATACTCGAAATAAGGTTCGGGACTTCATGCTCATCGTCCCCTATGGAAGATGAAGCCAAGGCCCATTTTTCCCCATCCCTTTCTTGAATACCTCCCATGCGCCCCAGTCAACGACAAGCTACTGAACTCCGTCCCGTCCGCATCACCCGCCATTTCACCCGTCATGCCGAAGGCTCGGTACTGATCGAAATGGGCGATACCCAGGTGCTCTGCACCGCCTCTGTCGAAGAAAATGTCCCCTCCTTCCTGCGCGGCAAAGGACAGGGCTGGGTGACCGCCGAATACGGCATGCTGCCGCGCTCGACCCATACCCGCACCGCCCGCGAGGCGGCCAAGGGCAAGCAGAGCGGGCGCACGCAGGAAATCCAGCGGCTGATCGGGCGCTCGCTGCGCGCGGTAGTCGATCTCGTGGCGCTCGGCGAGCGGCAGATCACGCTGGACTGCGATGTTTTGCAGGCCGACGGCGGCACCCGCTGCGCGTCAATCACCGGTGCCTGGATCGCCCTGCATGATGCCTGCACGCAGCTCGTCGCCAGCGGCAAACTGGCCGCCAGCCCGATCCGCGATCAGGTCGCTGCCATCTCGGTCGGCATCCATCAGGGGCAGGCGGTACTTGATCTCGATTATCCCGAAGACTCCGCTTGCGATACCGACATGAACGTGATCATGACCGGTAGCGGCGGCATCGTTGAAATCCAGGGAACGGCCGAAGGCGAACCCTTTACCCGGTTGCAGATGAACGAGCTTGTCGATCTCGCCGAAAACGGCATCCGGCAACTGCTGGCATTGCAGAAAGACGCCGTGCTGCGTCAGGAGTGAGCGCTGATGAGCCCTGCCGACCACGGATCCAGCGTCCCCCGCCCCATGAAACTCGTCGTTGCCTCGAACAACCCCGGCAAGCTGCGGGAATTTTCCCAACTGCTCGCGCCGCTGGGCTGGGAAACCGTATCGCAGAAGGAACTCGGCGTGCCCGAATGCCCCGAACCGTATTGCACCTTCGTTGAAAACGCGCTGACCAAGGCCCGTCATGCCTCGCGCTGTACCGGACTCCCGGCGCTCGCCGACGATTCCGGGCTCTGCGTTCCGGCGCTCGGCGGGGCGCCGGGCGTGCAGTCGGCGCGTTATGCCGGTGAGCCGAAGTGCGACACGCGCAACAACGAAAAGCTGGTCGCCGACCTCGCGCCCCATGCCGACAAACGCGGCCGTTACGTCTGCGTGCTGGTTTTCGTCCGCCATCCGGACGATCCGCAGCCGATCATCGCCGAAGGCGAATGGCACGGTGAAATCATCGCCACACCACGCGGTGCGGGTGGCTTCGGCTACGACCCTTATTTCTTGCTGCCGTCCCTCGGGCAGACTGCCGCCGAACTCCCCGCTGCAGAAAAAAATCGCTGCTCGCATCGCGGGCTGGCCTTGCAGGCGCTGGTCAAACGCCTTGGGTAAATTGAACCTCCAATGCTTGAATTTGGACAATGGGTATCGGGGCGGTTCGCGAACCGCCCCTACGGGACCTGCGCCAACTTTCATGGCAGCGCGTAGGGTGGATAAGCGCAGCGCCATCCACCAACCCATTCAGGCCACCCGCAGGGCGCTGGGTGTATCTTTTTGCACCTCATCCTCTTGGCGGTGAAATCGTTGGCCGCCCCCATCATTCCCATCATCGCGCAGCACAGCGCCCCGCCGGGCTTTCGTCAACCCCTGCCGCTGTCGCTGTACGTGCACGTGCCGTGGTGCCTGAAAAAATGCCCTTATTGCGA
>CAYMYD010000212.1:0-4547 GCA_964394535.1 uncultured Propionivibrio sp.
AGTGCACGCGCCTCCTAAGCGTGAGATACAGGTTCGATTCCTGTCGAGGAGGCCATAAAGCACTCCGAAGCATTCCAAAGAAGGCCGGAACACCTAGTAAAATCAAGGTTTCCGGCCTTTTCTTTGTCCGAAGCAGTCCGAAGTTTTCAGCCAGTCACGCCTGAACAGCTGACATCGAATCCTGTGTAAACCGGCGGATGCGTGAAAGCGTGTCCTGCATTGCATTCCGGGACAATTCCGTGTCGTAATGCGTTTGCAGGTTAAGCCAACTCTGGGCATCCGTACCAAAGAACACGGACAGACGCAGTGCAGTATCAACGGAAATGCCGCGCAACCCGTGCACAATTTCATTGATGCGCCGTGGGGGAACATCAATCGCTTTGGCGAGGGCGTATTGGCTGATACCCATCGGCTTGAGCCAGTCCTCAAGCAGGATTTCACCAGGGTGAATCAAGGGGATTTCGCGGGGCATGGGATTCTCCTTCAGTGATAATCAACAATCTCGACACGCCGGGCATGGCCGTCCTGCCACTCAAAGCACACGCGCCATTGGTCATTGATGCGAATGCTCCATTGCCCTTCACGATCTCCTGAAAGCTTCTCCAGGCGATTGTTAGGTGGAATGCGCAAAAACTCCAGCGATGTGGCCGCGTGAATCTGTTGTAATTTACGCATGGCAACGGCGGCAATATTGACAAATCGGGCAATCCGCCGACCGTCGAACAAAGCTTGTGTCTGTGCGCAATGGAAACTTTGTATCATTGGTTGATGATAACGGCGAGCGTTAATAACATCAAGCCTTATCTTTTAATTAACACGCGCCTTCTCCGCACTGACCGAAAGTCCTCCGGAGAAAAACAGTGGCCGTGCTCAGCCCACTTTCTCCGCCTTGAGCAGTACCCATAACGCGCCTTCGCCGCCGTCGCAGGCGGCGGCGTGGCAGAAGGCGAGAACGTCCTTGCGGCGCATCAGCCAGGCTTTGACGAGCTGGCGCAGGACGCCTTCGCGGCCCGGTGAGCCGTAGCCACGCCCATGCACGATCCGCACACAGCGTTTCCCGGCAACCTTGGATTCGGCCAGAAAGCGGGCAACTTCCTCGTGCGCTTCGTGGCGGTTCATGCCGTGCAGGTCGGTGTGGTTCTGGATCGACCAGCGTCCGCGCCGTAAGTCGCGCAGGACATGACGGGAGAGGCCGGGGCGCAGAAAGGAATCGGCGTCGCCAATGGCCAGCAGATCGTCGATCTCGAACGGGCCGTGCAGTGATTCGGCGATGGCGGCGGCTTCGTCCAGTTCGCGCTGGCGGGGGCGTGGGCTGGGCTTGGGACGGTCGTGAAAAACCCGCCGTTCGCCAGCCAGTGGCACCGTCCCTTCAATGGCCGCATGAAACGCGGCAATCTCCTCGGGGCTGGGTTTTTTCATGCCAATGGTTACTGTGAGGAGAAGGAAGCCTTCTCCTCACTCCCTACGCCTTACTGCCCTTTGGGCAGCTTGTCCAGATAACGTTCGGCATCCAGCGCCGCCATGCAACCGGTGCCGGCGGAGGTGCAGGCCTGACGGTAGACGTGATCCTGCACGTCACCGGCGGCGAAGACGCCGGGAATGCTGGTCTGCATGGCATTGCCCTGGTGTCCGCCCTGGGTGACGAGGTAGCCACCGTCCATTTCCAGTTGGCCGACGAAGAGATCGGTATTTGGTTTGTGGCCAATGGCGATAAAGACGCCATCCACCGACACTTCCTCGGTCGCCGCCGTTTTGGTGCTCTTGATGCGGATACCGGTAACGCCGGTTTTGTCGCCCAGGATTTCGTCCAGCGTGTTGTTCCATTTGATGGTGATCTTGCCGGCCTTTTCCTGTGCGAAGACCTTGTCCTGCATGATCTTTTCGCTTCTGAGTTGGTCACGGCGATGTACCAGGGTGACATGGCTGGCGATGTTGGCCAGATACAGGGCTTCTTCAACTGCCGAATTGCCGCCGCCGATCACGGCGACCGGTTTTCCCTTGTAGAAAAAGCCGTCACAGGTGGCGCAGGCGGAAACGCCGCGTCCAGCGAAAGCTTCTTCTGAAGGCAGGCCCAGGTATTGCGCCGATGCGCCAGTGGCGATAATCAACGCGTCACAGGTGTAGGTGCCGCTGTCACCGATCAGGGTGAAGGGCTTTTCGGTCAGTTTGGCGGTGTGGATGTGGTCAAAGATGATTTCGGTCTCAAAGCGCCGGGCGTGGGCTTCAAATCGCTGCATGAGTTCCGGCCCCTGGACGCCGTTGACGTCGGCGGGCCAGTTGTCGACCTCGGTGGTGGTGGTGAGCTGTCCACCCTGTGCCATGCCGGTAATCAGTACCGGCTTGAGATTGGCGCGGGCAGCGTAAATGGCGGCGGTATAACCGGCAGGGCCGGAGCCGAGAATCAGCAGACGAGCATGGCGGGGGGCTTGACTCATGATGTTTCCTTAGTGGGGGATAAGTGCCGGAGATTATAACCAAATCCTGATGGAGCTTTGTGGGCAATCGCGCATTTCTGGGGTTTGACCGCCTCCGCGTGATAGAATCATGCGTTTTCCGGCGCGGCCAATCATGGCCCTGATGCGCAGGCACCCGCCGTCATTTTCGGGATAGAACATGGAACAAGCCACCGAACAATTTGCCAAAGAAACCCTCCCCGTCAGTCTTGAAGACGAGATGCGCCGCTCCTACCTCGATTACGCGATGAGCGTGATCGTCGGGCGGGCCCTGCCGGATGCGCGGGATGGCCTGAAACCCGTGCATCGCCGTGTGCTGTTTGCCATGCACGAACAGAACAACGACTGGAACAAACCCTTCAAGAAGAGTGCGCGTATCGTCGGTGACGTGATGGGTAAGTACCACCCGCACGGCGATTTGGCGATTTACGACACCATCGTGCGCATGGCGCAGCCTTTTTCGCTGCGCTACATGCTGGTCGACGGACAGGGCAATTTCGGTTCGGTCGATGGCGACAGCGCAGCGGCGATGCGTTATACCGAGGTGCGCATGGCGCGCATCGGCCATGAAATGCTCGCCGACATCGACAAGGAAACCGTCGATTTCGGCCCGAACTACGACGGCTCCGAACGTGAGCCACTGGTGTTGCCGGCCCGCTTCCCGAACCTGCTGGTCAATGGTTCTTCCGGTATCGCTGTCGGCATGGCGACGAACATCCCACCGCACAACATGAACGAGGTGATCGACGGCTGCCTGGCACTGCTGGCCAACCCGGACATGAGCATTGACGAGTTGATCAGCATTATCCCGGCACCTGATTTCCCGACCGCCGGCATCATCTACGGCGTTTCCGGCGTGCGGGAGGCTTATCACACTGGCCGGGGCCGCGTGATCATGCGTGCCAAGACGCATTTCGAGGATATCAAGGGCAGCAATGACCGGCAGGCGATCATCGTTGATGAACTTCCCTACCAGGTGAACAAGCGCACCCTGCTGGAAAAGATCGGCGAACTGGTCAACGACAAGCGTATCGAAGGGATTTCCGACCTGCGCGATGAATCGGACAAATCCGGCATGCGCGTGGTGATCGAGTTGAAGCGCGGCGAAATGCCGGAAATCGTGCTCAACAATCTCTACAAGATGACGCAGTTGCAGGACACCTTCGGCATGAACATGGTGGCGCTGGTCGATGGGCAGCCGCGTCTCCTGAACCTCAAGCAACTGATCGACTATTTCCTTTCGCACCGGCGCGAAGTCATTACCCGGCGTACCGTCTTTGAACTCAGGAAGGCGCGTGAACGGGCGCATATTCAGGAAGGTCTGGCGGTGGCGCTTGATAACGTCGATGAGATCATCGCGCTGATCAAGGCCTCGCCGACTCCCGCCGACGCACGGCGCGGGTTGATGGGCAAACTCTGGCCGTCGACGACAGTCGCCGAGATGCTGGCTCGTGCCGCACTTGACGCCACCCGCCCGGAAGGGCTGGCGCTGGAGTATGGGCTGTCGAAGAGTGGTTATCTGCTTTCCGAAGCGCAGGCACAGGCGATCCTCGAACTGCGTCTGCAACGCCTGACCGGGCTGGAACGTGACAAGATCGTTGCCGATTATTCCGAACTGCTGGAAAAAATTGCCGATCTCATGGACATTCTGGCGCGCCCCGAGCGCATCAACGAAATTATTGCCGAAGAGTTGGCGGCGGTTCGCGCCCAGTTCGGCGACAAGCGCCGTTCCGAAGTGGTGGTCGATACCTACGATCTGGGCGTCGAGGATTTCATCACCCCACAGGACATGGTGGTGACGCTCTCGCATACCGGCTACGTCAAATCGCAGCCGCTCGCCGATTACCGGGCACAGCGGCGCGGCGGGCGTGGCAAGCAGGCAGCGGCGATGAAGGAAGATGATTTCGTCGATCAACTGTTCGTCGCCAACACGCACGACACCATCCTCTGCTTCTCCAACCGGGGCCGGGTCTATTGGCTCAAGGTTTATGAAGTGCCGCAGGGCGCGCGTACCGGGCGCGGCAAGCCGATCGTCAACATGTTCCCGCTGGAAGAGGGCGAAAAGATCAGCGCCATCCTCTCGATCAAGGAATT
>CAYMYD010000213.1:0-4520 GCA_964394535.1 uncultured Propionivibrio sp.
TGCTGCCCGGCTTCGGTTTCCTTCGAACCCTTGGCAACGCCCGCCGAGAAGATCGTGACTTTCTGATACGGCGCAGGAATAACGCCGACAAAATCCACACCGGGAATCGGCAAGAGTTCGCTGACCTGCTGGAAGCCAATTTCCAGATCGCCGCGTGCGACCCAACTGGCGACACGATCCTTGACGACTTCCTTCGCTTTCGCCATCACCGCGTGGTATTCGGCGATGCCCAGACGCGGAAACACTTCCTTGACGAGGTGAACACCGCTGGCGCTGGCGGAATAGCCGATGGATTTCGCGGCAAGCAAGGTCTTTTCAAAAGCCGCCTTGGTGGAAATATCCGGCTTTGGCTCACCGGCGCGAACGACCATGCCGATCTTGGAATGCACCAGATCGACGCGACTCCCCTTGACTGCCAGCCCCTGGGCGATCAGCTTGTCCAGTTCCGGGCCGGCCATCATCAGGATGTCGGCAGGTTCGCCACGCTGCATCCGGGCCGGGATGGCCGTCGGCGATGAACCCATCGACGAGCCGGAAACAAGGATGACCTTGTGTCCCGACTCCTTCTCGAAAAGCGGGGCCAGCTCTTCCATCGCCGAGTAAAAACCGCCCGAACTCATGACGGTGATTTCCGCGGCAAAGACACTGCCCGCAGCCAGCAGCAGGGCGGCCAGCGCGGCGGGTTTCCTGAAAATACTGAATTTCATTTTTTCAATCTCCATAAAAGTGGTTCGCGGGCGGCAGTTTTCACGCCGCCCGCGCTGAATGCGGCTTACACCCGGAATTCCGGCATTTCGTGGAAGTTCATGTAGCGGTAAATGTCGGCGGATTTACTCATGACAACCTTCATGCGCTCCAGGTATTCCTCTTTGGTGGGGATTTTTCCCAGCAGGGCGGAAATCGCCGTCAGCTCGGCGGAGCCGAGGAAAACGCGTGTATCGGTCCCCATGCGGTTGGGGAAATTCCGTGTCGAGGTCGAAACCAGGGTCGTCCCTTTTCGTGCCCGTGCCTGATTGCCGAAGCACAGCGAACAGCCCGGCGCTTCCATGCGTGCCCCGGCGGCGCCAAAACGCGAGTAATACCCCTCCCGGTTGAGCGTGTCGGCATCCATCTTGGTCGGTGGCACGACCCACAGGCGGGTCGGCAGTTCATTCCCGGCCAGCAAATGCGCCGCTGCCCGGAAATGGCCGATATTGGTCTGGCACGAACCGATGAAGCCTTCGTCGATTTTGGTTCCGGCGACAGCGGAAAGCGGCTTGATGTCGTCGGGATCGTTCGGGCAGGCCAGCAGCGGCTCGGTGATTTCGGCAAGGTCAATCTCGATCACGGCAGCGTACTCGGCATCGGCATCCGGCTCCTGAATCTGCGGGTTGGCAAGCCAGGCTTCCATCTTCTTGATGCGGCGCAGCAGCGTATTGCGGTCTTCATAGCCGTTGGCCACCAGCCACTTGAGCAGCGCGACATTCGAATGCATGTATTCGATGATCGGTTCCTTGTCGATACGCACGGTGCAGGCCTCGGCAGAGCGTTCGGCAGAGGCATCGGCCAGCTCAAACGCCTGTTCGACCTTGAGTTTGGGCAAGCCTTCGATTTCCAGAATGCGACCGGAAAAAATGTTCTTCTTGCCCTTCTTGTCGACAGTGAGCAAGCCCTGACGGAAAGCGTAGTAGGGAATGGCATTGACCAGATCGCGCAGGGTCACGCCTGGCTGCAGTTCTCCTTTGAAACGCACCAGCACGGATTCCGGCATGTCGAGCGGCATCACTCCGGTCGTCGAGGCCAGCGCACATAGCCCCGAGCCTGCCGGAAAGTAGACGCCCAGTGGGTAGCGCGTGTGCGAATCCCCGCCGGTACCGACAGAATCCGGCATGGCCATGCGATTGAGCCAGGAGTGAATCACTCCGTCGCCCGGTTTGATGGCGACGCCCCCGCGCGAAACCACGTAGGGCGGCAGTTCGGCGTACATCTTGACGTCCACGGGTTTGGGATAGGCGTTGGTGTGGCAGAACGATTGCAGCACGAGATCGGCATTGAAGGTGAGGCAGGCGAGGTCGTTCTGCTCGTCACGGGTCATCGGGCCGATCGTATCCTGCGAGGCGATGGTGTCCATCTTCGGCTCGCAATAGGTGCCGGGACGGATGCCCTTGCCAGCAGGCAGGCCGCAGCCACGACCAACGATTTTCTGTGCCAGTGTATAGCCCTTGCCGGTATCTGCCGGTGCCTTGGGCTGGCGGAACAGGGCGATGGGAGCCATGCCCAGCGCCTTGCGTGCCTCTGCCGTGAGATTGCGACCGATAATCAGCGGAATGCGCCCACCGGCGCGTGCGCTGTCGAGCAGTACGTCGGTCTTGAGCTTGAATTGAGCGACGACTTCACCGTTTTTCATGACCTTGCCTTCAAAGGGCAGCAATTCAATGACATCGCCCATTTCCAGCTTGCTCACGTCCATCTCGATCGGCAGCGCGCCGGAATCCTGCATCGTGTTGTAGAAGATCGGGGCAATCTTGCCCGCAAAAACAAAGCCGCCGAAGCGCTTGTTCGGCACATTCGGAATGTCTTTCCCCGTCCACCATAACAGCGAGTTGGCCGCCGATTTGCGCGACGATCCGGTACCAACGACATCGCCAACATAAACGATCGGCAGTCCCTTGGCCTTCATTGCCTCGAACTGTTTGAGCGGCCCGCGCTTGCCCGGTTCGTCCGGGGTCAGTCCGGCACGCGGAAATTTGAGAATGGAGAGCGCGTGCAGGGGAATATCCGGCCGGGTATTGGCATCCGGATCGGGCGAGAAATCACCGGTGTTGGTTTCGCCGTTCACCTTGAACACGGCCAGTTTGATGCTTTTTGGCAGATCCGGTCGTGCAGTGAACCACTCGCCTTCCGCCTAGGATTTCAGTACCGCCTTGGCGTTGGCATTGCCCTTGGCCGCCAGCGCCTGAACGTCCTTGATGGCGTTGAAAACAAGGATGGTTTTCTTCAGGCTTTCCGCTGCTGCGCTACCGACAGTCGGATCGCCGAGCAGCGGAATCAGTATCCTGACGTTATAGCCGCCGAGCATGGTGCCGAGCAATTCCGTTGCTTTCTGGCGGGAGATGAGTGGTGACTTGTCCTTGCCACTCGCCACCCCGCCGAGAAAATCGGCCTTGATCCGGGCAGATTCATCGACACCGGGCGGCACACGATCGGTCAGAAGCTCCATCAGAAAAGTTTCTTCCCCCTTGGGCGGATTGCGCAGGAAGAAAACCAGGGCCGTTACCTGCTCCGGATTCAGGGGGAGCGGCGGAATACCCAGTGCAGCGCGTTCCGCCGCATGTTTGCGATAGGCCTCGAAGAGGCTGCGTGCCTTCCCTTCGTCCATGGGAATGCTGATGCTCTTTGCTGCCTTGACGTCTTTCCGGATTGTGGCGCCTTCTGCAGTTTCGGCCCGGGATGCCAGGGCGATGGCTGCGGCGATCGAGGTGCTGCTGATACAAAAGCTTCGACGATTCATCATGATTTTGTTTCCTCCCTAAGGTCAGTACATCGGTTCGGAACATCAGCCCTCTACGAACATCACCGGCGGATTGTTCGCAGGATTGACGCGAGTAGATTTACAAACCAAATCCTTCAAACAGCCTTCAATTGCTGCGAAACCGACATCAATAAAAAATTTGACCGCGCCTTCCATTGAAGGCTGTTTGAAGGGTTCGCTTCTTCAAACTGAAACAACAAGGGTCAAGCCGACGCCTCAGAAGCTTCACCGGATGCGGTGTTTCACCGCTGCACCTGATCGTCACTTGTAAAAAGGAAAGTTGTTTTATCGAACGACATTAAACAGTTAGTTTTCCGGCTTTTAAAAAATACTTTGCCTATGCTTTATAAAGTCACGGACAAGGCAGGATTTGTTTTGTCACAAGAAAAATAAAACCGTCAATCATGGCAAATAAAATCCTTTTACAAGCCGTTTTCACCCTTTGTTTTTATTGATTTACATCAATGCCGGGCGTAGCATTATTCTGTCTTTTTAAACTTGGGAGGGGCTATGATGAGACAGTTGTTTTCCATAACATGCGCGGCCGTTCTGCTGTTTTCCGGCTTTGCACCACTTGCCAGTTATGCTCAGGACGAGCCGGAACTGGCTGTTTTCCACAAGAAGGTCGGAAAGCTCGCCTGCAAGGATTGCCATGTCAGTGACGATCCTGAATCGCTGCTACCGGAAGAATCATTGGCGCTGGCCAACAAGCAGTGCATGGCCTGTCACGGCACGATGAATAATGTCGCTGCCAAGATCACGCCAAAGCTTTCCAACAAGCACATCAACCCGCATGCCGGTCACGTTGTCAGCATTCAATGCGTTACCTGCCACAGCGGCCATGAAACATCCGAAGCGTATTGCACCAAGTGCCACGCTTTCAACATGCCGATGAAAGTCGGCAACGTGAAGAAATAAGGGAGGGGGAAATCATGAAAAGACGTACAGTGCTTGGCATGGGAATGGCCGTCATGGTTGCACCGCTGCCGGTATTCGCCGCCCGCTCCAC
>CAYMYD010000214.1:0-4516 GCA_964394535.1 uncultured Propionivibrio sp.
CGCAAGCCCGATGACATCGAAAAGCTCTGGCGCGTCTTTGAGGCCGCGATCAACCTGGCCGACGACGAGAACGGCACAACCCGCAACGAATTCATCGAGGCATACAACGCTGCCATTCAAATTCGCGGCACGTCCTGGAACCTGAGCCAAGGGTTCTATTGGGTATTGCCCTGGCACTACCTGACGCTGGATGGGCAGTCGCGCGATTACCTCGAAAGCAAGTTGGGCATCCAGATTCTGAAGCCTGGCCAAGGCGCACCCTGCAGTGCAGAGCGTTACCTTGAACTGGTTGAACAACTTGAGGGGGAATTTGCCAGCAACCGTTTCCCCGTCCACGATTTTCCGAGTCTGTCGCTTGCAGCCTGGAAGTTCGGCTCAGATGCTGATGAATCGCCAACACAACAGGCAACGGTAACTCAGAAACTGGCAGCTCAAGGAGGCGGCATGAGCAAAAACGTCATCTACTATGGACCTCCTGGCACGGGCAAGACGTATGCATTGATGCAACTGCTCAAGCGTGACTACGAACGTGCCACCTCCGATGTATCCAGTGATGAGTGGCGCCAGCAGTTCATCGCGGACAACTTCTCGCATTTGAAATGGTGGGAGGTTGCCGCTGCCGCGCTATACGAGATGGGTGGCAAGTCAGCAACCGCGAAGGTCAGCGATATTGCCAAGCATCCCTTTACCCAGGCCGTGGCCGCGAAGAAGGGAGCAAAGCTCAGCGTCATCCAGAACACTCTGTGGCGCACGCTGCAAAACCACACCGTTGATGAGTCCGCTACGGTCAATATGAAGGTGCGAATTTCACCGGCGATTTTCGACAAGACCGAGAGCTCGTTCTGGCAGTTCGCCGGTGATTGGGAAGACGACTGTGCGCACCTCACGGAGTTGGTCGATGAGATGAAGAAGGGGCCCGAGCCTGTTGGGGCAGTGCAGCGATACGCCTTCGTCACCTTCCATCAATCCTATGGCTACGAGGAATTTGTCGAGGGCCTGCGCCCTGTGCTGACCGGCGGCGCAGAAGAATCCGATGTGCAGTATGAGATCCGATCCGGGGTGTTCAAAGACCTCTGCCGCCGTGCCCGACTGGCACCGGATCAGCGTTTTGCGATGGTCATCGACGAAATCAACCGGGGCAACATCAGCAAGATTTTCGGTGAACTGATTACCCTGATCGAGGCTGACAAGCGCGAGGGCGGTGCTAATGCGGTGACGGTGACGCTCCCCTACTCGGGAGAGACATTCAGCGTCCCGGCCAACGTAGACATCATCGGTACGATGAACACAGCAGACCGTTCACTGGCGCTGCTGGACACGGCGCTGCGCCGCAGATTCGATTTTCTCCCTATCCTTCCGGATGCCCGTGACGATGCAGATGCCCCGCTGGCAGGTCTGCGCGTTTCAATGGATAGCGAAGTCATCAATATTCCGAAAATGCTGGCCGTAATCAACCAGCGCATCGAAGCCCTCTACGACCGCGATCACTGCATCGGTCATGCCTATTTCACAGGCCTGAAGGAAATCGCTGACGGCCAGGCCAGATTGGATGCCTTGCAGGATGTTTTCCGTAACCGGATCATTCCGTTGCTGGAAGAATACTTCTTTGAGGACTGGCAGAAGATCCGCTTGGTATTGGCCGACAACCAAAAGCCCGTGGCCGCTCAGTTCATCACCGAAAGCCCTGACCACGAGGACGATTTGATCGGGCTTTTTGGCCGTGACCACGGTCTGGATACCTTCTCCACCAAGAGACGGTTCCGCAAGAATGATGATGCTCTGGCCAGTCCCAGTGCGTACATTGGCATCTACGAGCCACTGGCTGACTAATTGGCCCAGAGCGATGAACAGCCTCTCCATCTATGAATTCGACGCCCTGGTATCAGGGAACATCGGGGGCGCGAGTGCCGATGGGATTCATGGTGTTCCCGCCGTGGTGTTCGAATGGCTGGAGTCCGAGGCTTTGCGCATTGCGGACAGGGGCGAAGGTTCCTGGGTTAGGTTGTCTCAGCGCAAAGGTATGCGCGCAGTCCAAGTAACCAGTTTTGTAGGTGTACTGCGCGCACCGAACGGTTTTCAGATTGAGGTGCTGCCCAAGGTGGGTAAAGCCATCGGCGGTGGCGCGACGGAAGCTCGGCAACTCCTGATTGATATGCTCTGCTGTCTGCAACGCTTCCGGCATGTGCAAACAGACAAAGCCAGACTGTTGGCCCGCCGTATGCCGTTGCTGGAGGTCTTCATCTCCGAATTTCTGCGTGCGACTGACCAGGTAGTCAAACGTGGGCTTCACAGCGATTACGCTGTCAGACAAGATAACCTTTTTGCGCTGCGCGGCAAGTTGATGGTAGGGCAGCACTTGCGCCAGAACCAGTTTCGGGCCGATCGGTTTTTCACGCAGTTCGATGAGTTCACCACTGACCGCCCGGAAAACCGCCTGCTTCATGCTGCTCTCCGGCAAGCCCTTCGGCTGACCTCTACCCAGGAAAACCAGAAGCTGGCCCGTGAGTTGGCATTCGTTTTTGCGGATGTCCCTGTGTCTGAGCAGCCAGGTGCCGATTTTCAGCGAGTGCACATCGACCGTAGCATGGCGCATTACGAAACGGCGTTGGCATGGGCACGCTTGATCCTGGGCAATGAGACCCCGATGACCGGCTCGGGCAATCATTCCGCGCCATCCCTTCTGTTCCCGATGGAGGCTCTGTTTGAGGCCTTCGTTGCCAAGCACCTGCAAAAGCAGGTCACCATTGGCCTTGTGCTTAAGACCCAGGCCCGCAGCCACTACCTGGTGCGCCATCAAGAGCAAGACTGGTTCCGGATGAAGCCAGATTTGCTCATTCACGATGACACAACCAATCGACTGGTGCTGGACACAAAGTGGAAGTTGCTTGATGCCGTGAAGGAAAACGGTTCTGACAAGTACGGGCTTTCCCAGTCCGACTTCTATCAGCTGCAAGCCTACGGCCAAAGCTACCTTGATGGTGTCGGAGTGCTGGTGTTGGTTTATCCCAGGACATCGTCGTTTGACCAACCGCTGCCGGTATTTGAATTTCCAAAGTCTGAGGGGCTGCGCTTGTGGGTTCTGCCGTTTTGCTTGCGGGAAAAGCGCTTGCTGCTGCCACCTTGCGGCAGCCTTGATGCGAGCCTTATGTCCCGGGTGCCAATACAACGTGCGATCCCCGAACCTGCCAGCCAACCCAGAGAGGCGGCCTTCATATGACGAAACTCCCCATCAACCTCAATGACCTGCTGCGCCAGCGCACGGTCGAGGGCGACCGTATCGAGTACAAGGCTGGATGGAACCCGGACCCGATCATCCGCACCGTGTGCGCCTTTGCCAACGACATCGAAAACCTCGGCGGCGGTTATGTGGTGATCGGGCAGGATTGCGATACAAATGGCCAGCCGGTGTTTCCGCCGGTGGGTTTGCCAGACAACCAGTTGGACAAAATCCAGCGGGAACTGCTGGCCCACTGCCAGTTGATCCAGCCGCCGTACTTCCCGGTATTGAGCATTGAGGAAGTTGAGGGTCGCAACCTGATCGTGCTGTGGGCGCCGGGCGGCCAGAACCGCCCCTACAAGGCGCCGGAGTCGGTGACGGCCAAGCACAAGGTGTGGCGCTATTACATCCGCCGGTACAGCAGCACGGTAGAGGCCAAGGGCGAGACCGAGCAGGAATTATTGAGCCTGGCCGCCAAGGTGCCATTCGACGACCGCTACAACCAGTCGGCACGGATCGAGGATCTGTCCAAACCCCTGATGCAGGCATTTTTGCAAGAGGTGGATAGCGCATTGGCGGCGGACGCGCCCGGGTTGTCGGTCGAGGCATTGGCGCGACAGATGAACGTGGCGGGCGGGCCTACCGAGTCACCGTGGCCCAAGAACGTGGGTTTGCTGTTTTTCAATGAGACGCCAGAGCGATTTTTTCCCGGGGTCCAAATCGATGTGGTCTGGTTTCCCGAGGGCGCGGGCGGTGATCGCTTCGAGGAAAAAATCTTCAAGGGCCCGCTGGCGCGGATGACGCGCGAGGCCTTGAGCTACATCCAACGCAACTACCTACGCGAGACGGTCATCAAGCATCCTGACCGCGCCGAGGCCACGCGGGTCTGGAACTTCCCCTACGCCGCCATCGAGGAAGCCTTGGTCAACGCGGTCTATCACCGGTCCTACGAGGAGCGTGAGCCCATTGAGGTGCGCATCAGCAACGAAGAACTGGTCATCTTGAGTTTCCCAGGCCCGGATCGATCGATCCGGCTGGAGGACTTTCAGGCGGGGCGTATTGTCAGCCGCCGTTACCGCAACCGGCGGATTGGGGAGTTCCTCAAGGAACTGGAGATGACCGAAGGGCGCTCCACCGGCATCCCGAAAATTCTGAAGGAAATGGCGGCCAACGGCTCGCCCGCGCCGCTGTTCGAGACGGACGACGACCGCATCTCGTTCGTGATCCGCTTGCCGAGACATCCACTGGCGCTTGTTCCTCCAGCAGACTCCCCGCAAGTCACCCCGCAAGTCACCCCGC
>CAYMYD010000215.1:0-4515 GCA_964394535.1 uncultured Propionivibrio sp.
GTCCAGACCTGCTGGCCCAGCGCAAAACGGTACAGTTCGACCGGTGCGCCAGCGGGCCAAGTCTGCAATAAAGGCTGTTTCAGGGTGACGGTGTTACTGGCCACCGACAGGATTTCCGCCGCTTCGGTATTGCGGCTGTCCGTACCGATGACCAGCAGGCCATCGGCGGCGTATTCAAGATGCGTGGTGGGGACCAGGATCACTGTGCTGCCTGCCGCCACGCGGCTCGGCAGATGGGATTTGTCCGGCCAGATCGGGAGCGCATAGACCCGTGACTGCCAGGCGGCGAGCAGGACATCGAGCAAGGCCGCGTCATCGCGTCCGGAGAGAATCGAGAATTCGAGCGAACGGCGCGGATTGGCCCGCAGACGGATACGCTGTTCTGTCCCGTCGCGGGCCGTGAGCACGTCGGTAGCCCACATCAGCCGTTCGAGCCAGCCATCCGACCAGTCAGGCGAAAGGCCGAAGACGACCACCCGCCGCCCGGTGATCGACAGCGTGGGGCTTTCGTCCGGAAAGACGAAACGGTATTGCGCCTCGATCACCGGTGGCCCGTCGAGGCCGATGGAAACATCGTGCAGCCGGGATTCGAGCATCCCGTAAGTCGTGGGCGGATTGCTGGGGGCAGCGAGTATCAACCCCCCATTGTTTTGTCCGATGACCGCCGACAAGGTCTTGGGCGCAAAATGCGCATTCCACACCTCGACCTGACGAACCTGGGTCGACAAAAGATTGCCCAGCGCCATCCGTCCCGGCAGAAGATGAACGTGGTGATACCAGTCCCGCTCGAACTGGCGAACAATAACCCCGACAGATGACGTCGTGATCTCGCTGATGGGGAGTTGATTGCTCAGCGCCCCCTGCTGGGCACTTGCACCGGCAAGCCTGCCCGGCCAGAACGAACCCGGCGCGGGCGGACAGGGTGAATCGGCCATCCAGGACAAACTCGCTGCCTGTGCTGAAGGCAGGATGCAGCCCGCAAGAATCGTCATTTCAGGAAAGCGTAAGCCCCGTTGGAATAGTAGCCACCAGCAGGCTGGTTGAAGACCATCCATTCCTGGCTTCCCAGCGTGATGATGTCCTTGTTGACGTACTGCCCGGCCATGCGCAGCAGCCGCACGCCGGGGGCTTCTCCCAGCAGCGTGCGAACATAGCCTTCTCCACAACCGACTTCGACGATGGCCGGGTACAGGGGCGTCACACCGTTGAAAGCAATGGGCGAAGTGCTGTCGAGTTCACGCGTCACCGCGCTGCGGAAGGCATAGACGGCATCGAGACCACTATTGTCCGATTTCCAGCGATTGAGTCTGCCGTCAATATCGGCGCGCACCCGGCTATCCCAGGTGCTTGACACAAATGCGCCCCCCGTAAAATCGCAGACCTTGTCGATCCGGCCAAAGAGGCAGAGAGAAAAACTCGTGCTATCTTTCTGGACGGCGCAATAACACCAGCCGTGACTCCCAAAGAGGAAATACTCGGCACTGCCGGACATCAGGTTGATGCCAATCATTCCCGAGGCCACGACCTGCGAACCGAAAGAAAGGGTGCTGTCGAAGCCTGTCGAAGCATAAAAATTGAGCGCACCGTTATAGGAGCGCAGATTGACGATCTGGCCGCTCGCCGGGTGGGCCAGATGCAGGTGAAGATAACTGCCGTCAATGGGTCCGAAACGGCGTTGCTCGTAGCCGCAAACGCTGGTGGCAAAGAGCCGAATCTTGTCGAGCAGGTCGTTCGCTGAGGTGGTGATGCCGGACTGAAAGGCCATTGCTGATCCTTGAAATAAATCACCCTGCTGGCAGCAGGCAATAAAAAAGCCGGGCATGGCCCGGCTGTGGGTGGTGTGTTGCAGAAACTACGCTGTTTTAACGACACGCACGTCGAAACGGACATCAAGGCAATTCTTGAGCGCGTTGAAAATTGTCGCCAGATTGTCCATGCCAGGGTTCCCTTTTGGGGAGAGCATGCGATGCAGACTTTTACTCGGTTTATCGGTCAACGCGGCCAACTGCTCGAACCCCATCGTGGCATTGACCAGTTCGCGCAGGATGAGGCGTGCGGCATCCGGCTCGCCGCTGAGAAACAAGGTGGCGGCTTCGTCGAGCAGCGCTTTGGCAAATTCGGCATCCCGCTCGACGCGAAGCGTCACCGTTTGCTGGAAATCACGGGCCAGTGTCATGGTTTTCCTCTTTTCTGACAGCCTCCAGGAATGAATGGCGAGCACATTATCGTTCGCGCCAATTTTCTACCTTGAGTCCGCGAATGCGGCTGAATTCCCGCAGATTATCCGTCACCAAGGTGAGATTCAGCGCGCAGGCGTGCGCGGCGATCAAGAGATCATTCATGCCAATTGTCTGGCCCGCCGCTTCCAGTTCGGCGCGGATGCCGCCATACTTGGCGTCAGCAGGGGTGTCCAGCGGCAGCACCGGAATCATGGCCAGGAGTTCTTCCACCCGGGAAAGCAGTCTTGGCGAGCCTTTTTTGGCGCAGCCATAGCGCAGTTCGGAGGCAACGACGATGCTGGTAAAAATCGCCTTCGCGCCAACGGCTTCGATACGCCGTGCCACCGCGCCGTCCGGGTTACGAATCAGTTCACTGATGATGTTCGTGTCCAGCAGATAGCCGCTCACAACACCGCCTCCGGCTGAGCGGGCGTATCCTCGATGAGCGGGAACTGATCTTCTGGCGCAAGCGGCGCTTCGTTTTTCCACGCGGCCAGGAGTTCGACAATATTGCTTGGTCGGCTCACCGGCTCGATGATAAGTTTGTCGCCTTCACGGCGGATCAGGACACGATCCCCCGGCATCTCGAACTCGACGGGAATCCGCACCGCCTGGCTGCGGTTGTTGCGAAACAGTTTGGCCTCTCTGGGTTTTGATGGCGTCGATAGGCTGGACATGGCACGCCCTCCAAATGGATATGCCTAACTGTATATGCCTTCCTTCAACGCGTCAATCTGAAAGCTGATGACGCTATGCCAGCCTCAAGGCCCAGTAATCCCCATACCCGGTACGAAACACATCCTGCACCACCAGATGGTCGATACCGCCCACCCGGACAAGATTTTCAGCGGCGTTGCCAAACCCCGGCACGGCGTAACAGCCGTCCATCTCGCCCAAGCCAGCAAGCACCAGCGGCAGCAAGGGATAGCTGCCATCCGGACAGGGACGGGCGCTTTGCCCCCAACTGCCAGGCCAAGGATAAGAGACGTTTTTCCATTCGCCGCCTGGCACGTAGTAGGCACCCGATCTCCCGAGGCTCTTGGGCAAATGGTGACGATAGCTATCGTTGTTGCTCCAGCGATAGGCGCTGTCATAGGAAGTTCCCGCCAGCAAGGGATAGGGATACTGTCCCGGGGTGGCGTAGGACAGAAAGAAACCCAGATACAGCATCTCGTAATAGGTTCCGGTCTTGACCACCATCACGATGCGCCGTCCGCTGGCGACGAGCCAGTACGGCATCGCGCTTTGCATCAGGAGCGCGTAACAGGCTGCACTGGCCTGATATTGTCCATCGAAGGTCTGCGCCGAATTCCAGCCGGTAAAACCCCGCACTTTCCAGTTGCCGTAATCGCTCCCGGCTTCGGAGAGAATGCCGCCCCGGATGGTGTCGCTCCCGGCCAGCCCCGGCCCTTGCAACACCAGTTCGGCGGGCGGGCCGGGATTCCAGCGCAAAACCTGCCAGCGCTCGCTGGCAGGCAACATCTCCTGGGTGACGAAGGCTTTGAGCCGGTTCAGGAGGTCGAGATAGTCGGTGGCGACACCACTGGTAAAAGCCATGGATGCTCCGTTGTTATCGCAGCAATTCGCGCACAGCGGCTCCGTTGCGCGAGAGGACGTTGAGGATGGTTTTTTCTCCGGCGGCAGAATTGAGGTAATCCCCCGCCATGCCGGGATCAATCACATTGATGATGCGCACCGCCTGCGATGGCGTGGCCACCGGGGCTTGGGCAAGCTCCGGCACGAGGCCGCCTTCAGCAAAGGCCAGACGGCTTTCCTGCCAGCGCGGCAAGAAGATCCCGCCGTTCAGTCGATGCAGGAAATCCACGCCAAGCCGTCGCACCGTGTCGGCACGCAGCACATATTCCCCGGCAGAAAGACGGGCCGGGATGGAATCGCTGGTCGAGGTGCCCGGGCCCCGTACATAGCCACCACCGGCAAACCCCGCCCACTGGAAGAACCCCGAAACGAGGCCGCCCAGAGCGCCTGCCCCACCCCCCGCGCCGCTTTTGCCCAGTCCGCCAAACAGCGACTCGGCAATCTTCTGCGCGGCGATGCGGTTGATCGAGCCGATGACCGAGCGGGCGAAATCGGCAAAGGCATCCTTGGCGGACTTTGCGCCCGAACCAATTTCCGTAAACATTGTGGTAAATGCGTTCTCGACATCACCGTTGATGCGGCTGGCGACATCATCGGCAGCCGTCTTGAGTCCCGCAACTTCCACCTTGAGCCGGGCGACACGGTTGATCGCCTCTTCCGATCCGGTGGCCGTCGCCAGTTCCTGCATTTTCGGGATCAG
>CAYMYD010000216.1:0-4479 GCA_964394535.1 uncultured Propionivibrio sp.
AACATCTTCATCTGCTCGGGCGTGGTGTTCTGCGCTTCGTCGAGGATGATGAAGGCGTGGTTCAGGGTACGCCCGCGCATATAGGCAAGCGGGGCAATTTCGATGGCGGCTTTCTCGAAGAGTCGCGCCACCTTGTCAAAGCCCATCAGATCGTAGAGGGCATCGTAAAGCGGGCGCAGGTAGGGGTCGACCTTCTGGGCGAGGTCGCCGGGCAGGAAGCCGAGCCGTTCCCCGGCTTCGACTGCGGGACGGGTGAGGATGATGCGTTGCACCAGTTCACGCTCGAACGCATCGACGGCGGAAGCGACCGCCAGATAGGTTTTCCCTGTCCCCGCCGGGCCGGTACCAAAGGTGATGTCGTGTTCCTGAATCTGCTTCAGGTATTCGACTTGGCGCGGGGTGCGACCATGCAACTCGGTTTTGCGCGTCATCAGCACCGGCGCCTCACCGGGAAGTGCCATGCGTCGATGACTGGGGCGGTTGGCGATTTCAATGAGGCCAAGCTGGATTTCGTCGATCGAAAGACCATCCTTGGCGCGGGCGTAAAACATTTGCAGGGCTTCGGAAGCCTGCATGGTTTTTGCCCGTTCGCCGCGCAGGGTGAAGCGTTCGCCACGGCGGGCGATGGTGACATCCAGCGCCGTTTCGATCTGGCGCAGATTCTCGTCGAGCGCGCCGCACAGATTGGCCAGTTGCGTGTTGTTGACCGGCGAGAGCAGGAGTTCCAGTGCGCGGGGTTTGGCGGGTTTTTCGTTCATCCTAAAAGCCTTAGTTGAACGTGCCCGCAGGCGGCCCTGGCGTGGTGTCTGGCTAGGCGCGACGAAGCAGCATGGTCGTTCCCTGCAATGAGGAGCAACAACGCCAGACGCCACGCCAGGGCCGCCTGCGGGTACGTAGCGGACTCACCTCTTTGGTGAGTGTTCAAAACACCAGAAAAGTCAGTATTCATCAGGCTTTTCCAGTACAAACGAGCGGTCAGCTGAGGTTTTTAGGATCATATCTCTTTGGTCACGACCTCGCCACGGAGCGAGTGCGGCAGCGCTGCGGTGATGCGAACGTCAATGAAGCGGTTGATGAGGCGAGGGTTGCCGACGAAATTGACGACGCGGTTGTTGTCCGTACGCCCGGCGAGTTCACGCTCGTCTTTTTTCGAGAAGCCCTCGACGCGTACCCGCTGAATGCTGCCGACCATGCCTTGCGAGATTTCCTGCGCCAGCGCGTCGATACGCTGCTGCAGGCGCATCAGGCGGGCGGTTTGCACTTCTGCCGGGGTATCGTCGGACATTTCGGCGGCCGGGGTGCCCGGGCGTGGGCTGAATAAAAAGGAGAAGGACGCATCGAAACCGATGTCGTCGATGAGCTTCATCGTCTTTTCAAAATCGGCCTCGGTTTCGCCGGGAAAGCCGACGATGAAGTCGGAAGAGAGCGAAATCTGCGGCCGTGCCGCGCGCAGCCGACGTACCAGACTTTTATATTCGAGCGCCGTATAGCCCCGCTTCATCGCTGCCAGAATACGGTCGGAGCCGGACTGCACCGGCAGATGCAGGTGCGAAACGAGCTTCGGTATCCTGGCGTAGCAGTCGATGATGCGCTGCGTCATTTCGCAGGGGTGCGAGGTGGTGTAACGGATGCGCTCGACACCGGGAATCTCGGCGATGTATTCGATGAGCAGCGCGAGATCGGCAGTTTCGTCCGAATCGGCCATCGCGCCACGATAGGCATTGACGTTCTGCCCGAGCAGGGTGATTTCGCCAACCCCCTGAGCGGCCAGATTGGCGACTTCGGTCAGCACGTCGTCGAAGGGACGCGAAACTTCGTCACCCCGGGTGAACGGCACGATGCAGTAGGTGCAGAACTTGCTGCATCCTTCCATGATCGACACGAAGGCGGCCGCACCGTCGACCCGGGCCAGCGGCAGATGGTCGAATTTCTCGATTTCCGGAAAGGAGACGTCAACCTGCGGTTTGCCGAGCCGCCGCCGGTCGGCGATCAGTTGCGGCAGGCGATGCAGGGTTTGCGGGCCAAACACCACGTCGACATAAGGCACGCGGGCGACGATGGCTGCACCTTCCTGACTGGCAACACAACCGCCAACACCGATGATGAGATCGGGATTGCTTTTCTTTAAGAGGCGCACCCGGCCGAGTTCATGGAATACCCGCTCCTGTGCCTTTTCGCGCACCGAGCAGGTGTTGAACAGGATGATGTCGGCGTCTTCGGGAGAGTCGGTTCTGAGGATGGCTTCGGAAGCGGCGAGCACGTCGGCCATTTTCTCCGAGTCGTACTCGTTCATCTGGCACCCGAAGGTGCGGATGAACAGTTTTCTGGTCATGTTCAGTTTTTCGGGGTGGCCTTGATGGCCTCAAGCTCAGCCGGACTAATCATCCAGACACGGTGGACGATGCCCTGGAAGTCGTTGAGATAGACGATGTCCTGCTTTTCCTGAATGGTGGCCGGCATCACGATCAGGTTTTGTCGGCTGCGGAACTGCGTGGCAGGCGAGATCGGCAGGGTTTTGTCATCGATAATGATTTTCCCGTCCCCCGCCAGCGGTTGCATGACACCGACCTTGGCTTCTGGCGGCAAGGTGCGGTTGACGACGAATACGTCATAGTTGCGTTGATTCTGCGCTTCGATGGCAGCATTCTGTGCCGCCATTTCAAGAATGGTGCTGACAATCGAAGCAATAAGAGAGGCGGGTAGTGGCATGGCGGCATTATAGACAAGCTTGCAGCGCTTGTGGGGTTTCCGGATTTCGATAATCCTTACATTTCCCTTGAAAATTCCGCTGCTTGCCCCCATAATCAAAGCATGGTTGTAACTCCGGCAATCTGGAGGCGTTCTGGACAGGGGTTCGACTCCCCTCATCTCCACCCAAGCGCATCATTGGAGGTGTTCTTGGGTGGGGGTGTACCGGTTTCGACAGGGCGAGCGAAGGTGAGCAGGCAACCCGAAAGGCGACGAACGTAATTCGCGCAAAACCACAAACGCCAACGATGAGCGTTTCGCAATCGCCGCTTAAGGCCTATGCCGAGGCTGCTTGAGCCTTGTCACCAAAGAAAAGCCGGCGGGGACTTCGGTCCCCGTCGTCATTTCCGGCCAGGCTTCCGAAGGGCGGGCAAAGGAGGTTCGATGAAGTGCAACATCACGACGATTGGCGGCGGCACCGGGACGTTCAACGTGCTCTCCGGCCTGGGCAGAAACCGGCAACTGAATCTGGCCGCCATTGTTTCGGTCGCCGATTCGGGCGGTTCAACCGGTGAATTGCGCGACGAGTTCGGCATCCTGCCACCGGGCGATATCCGCCGCGCCATCGTTGCGCTGGCCGAAGATACAGAAGTAGTGCGTCGCCTGTTCGAATATCGTTTCAAGGAGGGGCACAGCATCGGTGGGCATACCATCGGCAATCTGCTGCTGACGGCGCTATCCGACATCATGGGCGACTTCGAGCGCGGCATCGAGGAGCTTTCCGAGATGTTCGACGTGCATGGCAAGGTGATTCCAGTGACGCTGGAAAACGTCAGCCTTGGCGTGACGCTGGAAAATGGTGACTGCATCCTCGGCGAATCGCAGATCGACGTGCCACGGCATGAGGTCAGCAGCCCGATCCGCAATGCCTTCCTGCTCGGCGAGGGGCCGCTCAATCCCCGGGCGCGCGAAGCCATCGAAAACTCCGACTTCGTCATCATCGGGCCGGGCGATCTGTACACCAGCATCGTCCCCAATCTGCTGTGCAAGGGTATGGTGGAAGCCTTGCGCGCCTCGCAGGCGAAAATTATCTATGTCTGCAACGTGATGACCAAACACGGCGAAACGGACGGTTTTCTGGTCGAGGATTTCGTGCGGGTGCTCGAACAGTATCTGGGCGAAGGGCGAATCGACTACCTGCTGGTCAATAGCGGCGAACTGCGCCCCGATCTGGTGCAGAAATACCAGTCCGAAGGCAAGGCACCGGTGCTGATGCGTGACCGGGCGGCCTTGCAGGCCAAGGGGATCAAGGTCATCGAGCGCGACTTCACCAGCGAAACCGATTACATCCGCCACGATCCGCGCAAGCTGGCCCGAACGGTCGAAGATTTCGCCAGCGGGTGGATCAAGTGAAGCGGTGAGGCGTGCGCCAACGGGCTTTTACACCACTGCGACGCTTTCTTCCTCGAAGACCAGACAAACCTTGTCGCTGTCGTCAAGATCGACCGTGACCTGACCGCCGTTTTTCAATCGTCCGAAGAGCAGTTCGTCGGCCAGCGCCGCGCGGACGCTGTCCTGGATCAGCCGGGCCATCGGGCGGGCTCCCATGGCGGGGTCGAAGCCCCGGGTCGCCAGATGGTTCTTCAGCGCGTCCGTGAAGGTGGCTTCCACTTTCTTTTCGTGCAGCTGCGCTTCCAGTTGCATCAGGAACTTGTCGACCACGCGCAGGATGATTTCGTAGTCCAGCGGCCGGAAGGAGATGGTCGCGTCCAGACGGTTACGGAATTCCGG
>CAYMYD010000217.1:0-4445 GCA_964394535.1 uncultured Propionivibrio sp.
TCAATGATCGAATCGACGTATTCCTTTTCTTCCTTTTCCGGGTTGGTGTCGTCGAAACGCAGGTGACAGCGGCCACCGTAATCACGCGCCAGCCCGAAGTTCAGGCAGATCGACTTGGCGTGACCGAAGTGCAGGTAGCCGTTGGGTTCGGGCGGGAAGCGGGTGCGAATTTTTGCCGGGTCGAGCGGGCCGGCCAGTTGCTGCTTGGCCAGGCCGGGTTTTCCCGACCAGCGGCGATGGGCATGTTTTTCAGCGGCGAGATCCGCGTCGATGATGTTGCGGATAAAGTTGCTGACCGGGAGGGGGGCTTGATCGTTCGGGTGATTACTCACGGCGGAATCCTCAAAAAATCTAATTGGATGCAGATGCGCTATTCTAAACGCCAACGCACCGGATTGCGTCGGCATTCCCCTTGATTCTGCTGGTTATTCGTTCCAAACAAGCATTTACACGTAAAAAAGCCCCCGGTTATGACGCCGGGGGCTTTTTGCTGCACGGTGTTTTCTTACATGGCGGCTTTGGCTTTCGGGGCCTTCTTCGCCGTTTTGTGTTTCATGACTTTCTTGCCGGCGGGTTTGGCTTTCTGCTTCCCGGCAACCGGAGCCTGAGTCATCGTGGTGGCTTCCGGTGCGGGTTGTGCGGCAGGTGCTGCGCTTTGGGCGAAGGAAGCAGAAGCAAAGCCGACAGCAGCGATCAGCGCAACAACGATTTTGGAAACTTGCATTTTGAATCTCCTGAGAGGGTTATTTTCGATTGTCGGCGCCGACTCGGATTTGCAGCGCCTTAGCCCGTATAACGCGGCAGCTTGTTCAACGGATGTCAGCGGCGGTGTAATTTCATGTACCGGTTTGTAACAAACCGGGCGGGGCGGTTCACGAACCGCCCCTGCGGCACTTGCGGTAACGATTAGCCTTTCTCGGCGAAAAGTCAGTACAGCGAGCACAGATCGCCGTGGTACGCCTTGCTGTTCAGGATCTCGTGCGCACTGTCCAGGCAGGCATGCAGCCGGGGCAGGGTGGCTTTGATGACTGCCGTATAGCGGGCGACATCGTGATCGCTGAGGCAGGGAATGACCTGCCGCTCGATCTCGTGTGGCGGGACGAGCAGACTCAACACGGCGGTCGTTCCCGGCATGAGACCGACACCGCCGACGATTTCATGCAGACGATCACTCATGAAACTCATCCCGCCGGCATCCTGGCTGGCGAAGGCGATGATTTCAGCCAGAATACTCACTTTTTCCGCCGAAGTCGTGGCCTCTGTCAGGGCTTGTCCGAGGGCAACAATTTTTTCTCCGGCGCTGCGCGTGGTGGCACGCAAGGCACCGGCAGCGCGCTTCAGTTGCTCGCGCGGCCAGATGGCGGCAAAGCCCAGTTGCGCCAGCGCCTCCATGCAGGCCTGCGCCACGGCCGGATTGTCGTCCTCGCTGGCCCGCACCATGAAGGTGCTTTCGCTCAAGGTGGCGCAGACCGGCAAGGTGAAAACCTTGCTCTCGATAACCAATGAAGGAATCTTCTGCAGATCGAGCGGTGTCATGACCGCCTTCTTGCCATGGAGGTAAACATTGCCTTCCAGATCTTCGTTGGGGCCGATTCCGCCTACGCTGGCGTTGCTCAGCGCCATGGCCGACACCGTGATTCCGCCAAAATCGAGAACCGTCCCGATGATGCGCCCGCAGTTGCCGGGCAGCTCTTCATCGGCGTGATGGAAGCGCTCGGGAAAGGCTTTCACGAAGCTGTCCAGGGCCGCATTGGCGATGGCGGTCTGCAGGGCGACCGGCGCTTCATGGGCTCCCTGACCATAGATACGGCCAAAAGCGTTGATCGCCAGACTCTGGGTGCGGAGGGCTTCCTGTCCTTCCACGGCCCGCGCCAGACGGGCCTCCTGCGGCGTGATGCCACGGCGGGCTGTCGCCCGGCCAACGCCACCACTGACGGTGACAACCTCGAAGCTGCCATTCCGCCCGGTCTGTGCCTTGACCTCGGCTATGGTCAGCGGGAGGTCGGTTGCTTCCTGGAACAGGGCCAGCAGGGCGGCCAGACCGGCAGAGTCATCCTGAATGAAACCGTTGGTGCTGTGGGCGTGACCGCAGCCGACATGCCCGACCAGTCCGATCACGCCACGGGGGGCGGTACTCAGTTGAATGCGCATGGATTTCTCCTGGTGATGAAAGGGAGGGAGCGCGTCCTGCCTGCGGCCGCGCACTCCCGGAGATTATCCCCAAAATTTCACGCCGGGCGAGTCCTATTGCACGTTCAACCGATCATTCGTGAAATCGCGGATGCTCTGATTGACCAGATCAATCTCGAAATCACGGTTCGGCTCACTGTTGGCCGCCTTGGCCAGCGCCTGGAAGAAAGGCTTGAAGCGCAGCTGGAAAATACGTCCGGCGGGGTTCTGGGCGGAAAACTTCTTGGCATCCGCCGCAGACAGGCGCAGCTCCCCGGAGCGTTCCCGAAGTGCCTGATTCATCGTCCGATAGACGGCGGCACGCGGCTTGAGATCGGCAAAGGCCAGTTCGCCTGCGTTGAGCACGCGGTGGAAATCGATGGCCATATCCAGTCCGCGCACCTTGGCGAGGGCTTCGAGCGAGAGGCCGTTGGCCGCAGCCAGCTTTTCTGCCCGGCCCCGTGCGGCCTGCCAGTCGGCCTCAAAGCGGGATTTCGCGGCGGCATCGGGGGCACCAGTCTCGTCGCCCAGGCAACCGGCGAGCTTGCCTGCGCCATAGCCAAGCCGGATCTGCTGCCCTTCGCTGATCGGCGTGTCGAGCAGGGCCATGGTCAGCATTTCGGCGCCATTGAGTCCGCTGACCAGTTCACGCATGTCGGCCGGCCACTTCTCTTTCAGGAAACGGATGCGTACCAGTTCGGCAATATGCCAGGCAGCAAATTCACCGTAACTGCGCGATTCGAGGATCCGTGCATCCCACAGCTTGTCGGGCGCGTTCTGCGAAAGGTAGCGGTGCTCGGTACGATAATGCTCGAACAACTCGTTGAAACGCGGCACCTCGCGGATGACGATGGTTTGCACCTCGACCTTGCCGCCCTCCCGGTAGCTGACCTGCTTGTAGGCCGGAACATAGGCGGCCAGCGAGGGGGTCTGGATATTGACCAGGAATTTTCCGTCTTTCTTGTAGATCGCCGTGTCGTTGGCGTGAATGTGACCGCCAAAATGGACGCCCAGACCCAGCGCCGCCATGGCCGCGCTGGTTGCCGCGGTGGGTTCACGCTTGAGATCCAGCCCGCCCTTGCCGAAGATGGCGGCGATTTCGGGCGAGGCCTTGCGGTAGAACTCGATCATCGGATAGTGGCTGAAGGTCGATAGCGTTTTACCCTCGCGTTTTGCCCGGTCGGCAACGTCCTTCATCCAGGCCAGCACATGCTGCTTGTGGGTCAGCATCTTGTTGTACGCGTTATTGCCGGAGGGCGAATAGCGTTTGCCCAACTCGCCATCGCTTTTTTCCGGAATAAAGACGTTGGCATCGACGGCCATCAACCACAAGCCCGGTTGCGGCTCAACGAGATAGGTGGCATCCGGCAAGCGGGAGCACAGCGTGTAGCCAGGCTGCTTGTAGGCACCGCCCGCCCCTTCCTTGCAGATTTCATAGCTGCGCCGGGACAGACTGGCCTCGCTGGCCGCCTTTTCGTAATTGTAATTGGCCTGTTCCTTGTAGCTGCTGTAGGGGGTTTCCCAGTAGAGGTATTCCGGCTGCGGCATCATGCCGTAACGCCCCATGAACTGGAAGATTTCCTCGTAACCACCATGCACGACTTCGGGCGTACAGATGGTGCCATCGCGCAGTGCCCAGGGCTGGTCATAGCCGGTGCAGGCCGGGACGCCGTTCTTGCTGAAAATTGGCTGCTCCTTGCCGCCGACACCGAGATAATCCTTCTTTCCGGCAGCGATGGCGTAAGGCCGCTGCGGATCGTGGTTGCCCAGCGTGACAAAGAAATCCAGTCCTTTTTCCTTGCGGTAGCGCTCCATCACCTGCTGCAGGCCGCGCAGGTGAACCGGCTGGCCGTCGTCGCTGAAGTCGCCGGAAATCACCACGGTTTTCAGGCCGCGCGCCACGGCATCGTCAAGTGCGGCGACAAAGGCAAAGTAGTTTTCGTTGAACAGCCGGGTCGAGGTCAACTGCGAACGCATGGTGCGAATCGTCGCGTTTTTGCCATTGGCTGAGGGCAGCCCTTTGAACGAGCCATCGGCGAAATTGGCATAAACATCATGGAAGTGCACGTCCGACATGTAGGCAATGTTATGGCTCTTGCCAGCGACAAGGCGCTGATTCATCCCGGAACAGGCACTCAGCAGCACCACGGCACCGGAGCCCAGCAGCACCTTGCGACGCGCCGGGGAAGTGGGTTGCCGATCCTCCTGCGGCAAGGCCGTATCGGTGCCGGATGTGAAGTTGTGATCAGACATGGAGCCTCCTTTATATAAAAGTT
>CAYMYD010000218.1:0-2873 GCA_964394535.1 uncultured Propionivibrio sp.
CTCTGCAACAACCCGCATTTCCCCGATCCGCAGAAGCGTCTGATCGCCGCCACGGTGCAGGGCGTGCGCGTGATCAGCGCCTACGTGCCGAACGGACAGGAAGTCGGCAGCGACAAATACGCCTACAAACTCGACTGGCTGGCCGCGCTCGAACGCTGGCTGGCGGAAGAACTGGCGCAGCATCCGCAACTCGCGCTGGCGGGCGATTTCAACATCGCCCCGGAAGATCGCGACGTGCACAATCCGGCTTCATGGGCCGGGCAGATTCTTTGTTCCGATGCCGAGCGTGAGGCTTTCCGCCGTCTGCTGGCGCTGGGCCTTAAAGACAGCTTCCGGCTGTTCGAGCAGCCCGAAAAAAGCTTCTCCTGGTGGGATTACCGGATGCTCGGTTTCCAGAAGAATCTGGGGCTGCGCATCGATCATGTGCTGCTGTCCGACGCCCTGGCCGCCCGATGCAGCGCTGCCGGGATCGACCGCGAGATGCGCAAACGCGAACGCCCGTCGGATCATGCGCCGGTGTGGGCGCAATGCGGCGGGTGAATCCGTCGCGCCTGCCGGCCGTTCACCAGCGAACGCTTCCCGCCTCCGCCTGCAATTGCCGTAAAACCGCATAACGACGCGGGTCGATCGTGCCGCACGCCAGCGCAGCCTGTACTGCACAATCGGGCTCGCGGTCATGCTGGCAGTCGCGGAAGCGGCATTGCCCGAGCAGCGGGCGCAGTTCCGGAAAACCCAACTCGACTTCTGCCGCATCGAGATGGTAGAGGCCAAAATCCTGCAAGCCGGGAGAATCAATCAGCCGGGAGCTTTCGTCCAGACGGTACAAGGTGGCGTGCGTGGTGGTGTGCTTGCCGGAATCGAGCGCCGTTGAGATCTCGCGAGTGCTGGCTTGCGCACCTGGGATCAGCGCGTTGATCAGCGTCGACTTGCCCATCCCGGACTGGCCGACAAGAACGCTGGTTTGCCCGGCCAGCGCTTCGCGCAGCGCCTCGGCGTTGTCCAGCGCACACAGCGACAGGATCGGGTAGCCCAGGCGGACGAAGGGCGTCAGCGTGGCCTGCGCGGCAGCCAGCGCGCCCTTGAGGTCGCACTTGTTGAGCACGATCAACGCCCGCAGCTGCTGGCTTTCCGCGGCAACCAGGCAGCGCGTGACCAACTCATCGGAAAACGAAGGCTCCGTAGCCACGACGATGACGATCTGCGTGACATTGGCGGCGATCAGCTTCTGCCGGAAGGCGTTGGAGCGATAGAGCAGCGAGCGGCGCGGCGCAATACTTTCAATCACGCCCTGCCCGTCGCCACTACGCTGGATACTGACCTCGTCCCCGCAGGCCAGTTCGCTTTTCTTGCCGCGCGGGAAGCAGGACAGGATTTCGCCCTCGGCCAGTTCAACCCGGTATTGCCGCCCGTGCGCGGCGATGATGGTGCCGGAGAGGGAGGCGGGCGGGGGCGTCTGGCCGGGCTTGCCCATCATCAGGACGACCTTGGCGCGGAAAGCTGCGCCAGATGCGCAATCCGTAGTGCCGCAGGCGGGTGTGAGTCGTAGAACAGCGAATGCAGCGGGTCGGGCGTGAGGGTCGCGGCGTTGTCCTCGTAGAGCTTGACCAGGGCATTGGTCAGTTCGCTGGCCGAGGCGTGTTCGGCCGCGTAGCGGTCGGCCTCGAATTCGTGTCGGCGGGAGAGCAGGCTGGAGAGCGGTGTCAGCAGGAAGGTAAAAACCGGCACGACAAGGAAAAACAGAATCAGCGCCAACGCCGTGTTCTGGGTGCTGACGCCGAGGCCATGATAGAACCAGTCGGCCGTCATCAACTGCCCGAGTACGGCAAGAAAGCCCAGCGACAGGCTGAACATCAGCACGATCCGTTTCATGACATGCCGATGCTTGAAGTGACCGAGCTCGTGCGCCAGCACCGCTTCGATTTCGCCGCCTTGCAGGCGGCTGAGCAGGGTGTCGAAAAAAACGATGCGCTTGCTTTTGCCCAGACCGGTGAAATAGGCGTTGCCGTGATTCGAGCGTTTCGAGCCGTCCATCACGAACAGACCGGAAGAGGCAAAGCCGCAGCGGGTGAGCAGGTTCTCGATGCGTGCCTTCAACTCGTTATCCGCCAGCGGTGTGAATTTGTTGAACAGCGGCGCGATCCAGGTCGGGTAGATGAGCAGGATGAGCAGGTTGAAGGCACACCAGAAAACCCAGGTATAAAGCCACCACAGGCTGCCGGCCTGCGCCATCAGCCAGAGCACGGCAAGCAGCAGCGGTGTGCCGATGAGCGCCCCCAGGAGCGTTTGTTTGGCAAGATCGGCGAAAAACAGCTTCAGCGTCATGCGGTTGAAGCCAAACTTTTCCTCGACGACAAACTGGGTATAGAGCGACAGCGGCAGATCAACAAGACTGGAGATGGCCATCACGCTGAAGATCAGCGCGACGCCATACGCCAGCCCGTCAAGGCGCGTCGCCCACCAATCATGCAGCAGCTGCAAGCCGCCCCCCAGGGTGAAAGCAAGCAGCACGGCGACTTCAATCGCCAGCGAGAGGAAGCCGAGCCGGGTGCGGGTCATGCTGTAATCTGCGGCTTTCTGGTGCGAACCGAGCGTGATGCGTCCGGCGAACTGTGCCGGCACCGCCTCACGATGTGCCGCGACATGCTTGAGTTGCCGCGCGGCCAGCCAGCAGCGCAGTGCCACCGTGGCACACAGCGCGAGAATGAAAACAAAAGAAAAGGTCGGAGTCATGCGGGTAAAATGGCGGCTTGGTGCAACACGAACGTTGGCATCTCACCGCAAAAAACGAAGAGAACGGATTATATGGCACAGGACGCAAATCATCTCGTCTGGCTGGACATGGAAATGACCGGCCTTGACCCCGAGCGCGAACG
>CAYMYD010000218.1:2973-4436 GCA_964394535.1 uncultured Propionivibrio sp.
TTTGCCAAACAGTCGGCACACACCGCACTGGCGGATATCCGCGAATCGATCGAGGAACTCAAGTATTATCGGGAGCACTTCCTCCGCTGCTGAGGTGATTCTGGAGAACGCAGCGCTTTTCTTCCCGTTCCGCTTCCGCTCAAGTGGTTATAATCCCGGTCGGGCGTATCGAGGCAAAGCGGATGGATTTTGAAACTCTGGCCAATCTGGGCTGGCGTGAAGGGCTGATGGCGATTGTCGCCTTGCTGGCGATTTACATGGCCATCGCCTTTTGGCGCATGTATCGCCTGCGGCATCCGCCGTCAGGCGAAGCGCCCCCTCCGCCCTTTGCCGCGAGTGTGGCGGTCGCCGCTTATACTGCGGCGCAGCCGCAGGAATCCTTGCCGGAACCGGCCCCCGCACCGGAGCCACCGGCCCCGGCACTGGGTTCAGCGGATTTTCCGTTTCCGTGGAACGAACCGCCGGAGCCTGATCCGCAGGGGGAAAGGATCGAGGCGCTGGAAAAGAAACTCGCCCGACTGAACAAGGAGGTCAAAGCCCTGCGTGAGGAAACCGTCCAGTTGCGCGAGGCGCTGAAAAAACGCGAGGAGCCCAGAAAACCACCGCTGGCGCAGATGATCGCGCCGCAGTACAGCGACGCCATGCAGATGGCCTTGCAGCATCACGATGCCGCGACCATCTCGCAACAATGCGGCATCTCGCGCGCCGAGGCCGAACTGGTGGTCGCTCTGGTCAGAAACCGCGATAATTAACCGATTCTTCAGGAGAAAGCGCATGGCTGCGAAGCAGAACAACAGCGAACCTGCCGGTGACTTGTCGGACATCAAGCGCAAGCTGATCTGGCGGATGGGGATTGCCGGGCTGATGATCATCGCCTTGCTGGGGGGGCTTGCGCTGTTCGACCACTTTACTTCGCGCAATGAGGAGGAGGTAGCTGCGCCGCAATTTACCGAGCCGGTTCCCGTGGCCAAAAAAACCGTGACGCAACCGGTAACGCCGGTGGAAGCAGCGCCGGTCGCCGAGGAGGGCACTCCCGAAGCCAGCGCCGCCCCGGTGGATAAATCGGCGCCCGCGCTGGATCTGCCCGCCCGCCCGGAAGTGAGCGCACAGCCGAAGCTGCCGAAGCCTTCTTCCCCGACCGGCCCCGCGCCAGTTATGGCTGGCCGAACGTCCGAAACACGGGCTGCCCCGGCCTCGGCTGGGGCCGTGCGCAGCGAAGCGCCGCCCCCCGTCGCCGTGCTGCCGGCCAGCCCTGCACCGTCGCGCCTGCTCTCCGGTTTTGCCTTGCAGGCCGGCGTTTTCTCCGACCCGCGCCGGGCCGAGGAACTGCACGCCAAACTGACCCTGGAAGGCATCCCATCGAGCATCGAGTCCCGGGTACAGGTCGGCCCGTTCAAGCGCAAGGAGGACGCCGAAGCCGCACGCGCCAAAATGAAGGCGCTGGGCATCGACGCCGTCCTGCT
>CAYMYD010000219.1:0-1148 GCA_964394535.1 uncultured Propionivibrio sp.
GCCGAAGAACCATTGACCTGCGTCGCGCGCGGTTGCGGTCTGGCGCTGGAGCGCATGGACAAGCTCGGCAGCATCTTTGCTTCGGACTGAGAGGGCGGGGAAGTGTCGAATGTCTCCTGACACCCGCCCTTCCCCCTTCTCCCTTCCTCCTTCCCTTCAGGAATGAATCACCAGCCGCCTCCGTTTTTCAAGCGCGGCCCGGCACCATTGGCCATGTTGTCGTTCTATGCGGCGATTTCCATGGCGATGATTTTTGTCGACGCGCGCTTTCATACCCTGGAGTTGTTGCGCCAGGGGATTTCGCTGTTCACGCACCCCTTGCAGCAGATTGCCCAGGCTCCGGTGGATTTTTTCCAGAACGGCAGCCATTATTTTTCGAGCATTACCCGCTTCCAGGAAGAAAACAATCGCCTCAAGCACGCGCAGATCGGGCAGGCCGCCGCTCTGCTGCGCATGGAGCAACTGGAAAGTGAAAACGAACGGCTACGCAAGCTGCTCGATGTCCGTGAACGTCGGCAGGCCAAGGGCCAGGTGGCGCAGATCGTCTATACCGCGCGTGACCCGTTCTCGCGGCGCATCGTGGTGGACAAGGGGCAGCAGAATACCATCGTCGCCGGGCAACCGGTGATCGACGAGGAAGGCGTCGTCGGCCAGGTCACCCGGGTTTTTCCCTTTGTTTCGGAAATTACGCTGATTACCGACAAGGATCAGTCCATTCCCGTGCAGATCGTGCGCAACGGCCTGCGTTCGGTGGTTTTCGGGCTGGGCGACGGCCAGCTCGAACTGCGCTTCATGCCGGCCAATGCCGACGTGCAGAATGACGACCTGCTGGTGACCTCCGGGCTGGACGGTGTTTTCCTCGCCGGACTGCCGGTGGCCAAAGTCGTGCGCGTTGAACGCGACACCTCCTACTCGTTCGCCCGCATCTACTGCGAGCCGCTGGCTGGGGTGGAAAACTACAACGAGGTCATGATTCTGGATGCCAACGAGCCCATCGTCCTGCCCGACAAGCTGAAGGAAGGCACAAGCCCGGCAGCCAAGTCCGGCAGCAAGGCCGGGCTGAAGAAAAAACGCCAGAGTGCCGTGAAACGGGAAAGGTGAAAACTTCAATGAAAAACTCCCGGCATCATTTGACCACGATGACGCTT
>CAYMYD010000219.1:1248-4430 GCA_964394535.1 uncultured Propionivibrio sp.
ACCCATGCAGCCAACCTATTCCTCCTCACGCATCCTGCAGCCGGTCAAGGGCTGGTTCATCCTGATGAGCCTCACGCTGGCACTGCTGCTCAATTTCCTGCCGACGTCGGCCTGGCTATGGATGCCCGACTGGGTGGCGCTGGTGCTGGTGTTCTGGAGCATCCGCGAACCGCGCTACGTCGGCATGGGGGTCGGCTTCCTGTGCGGGCTGGCGATGGATGTCGCCGACGTCGGCCTGATGGGGCAGCACCCGCTGGCCTACGTGGTGATCTCCTATCTGGCGGCGGCGCTATCAAAGCGCATCCTGTGGTTCCCGATCGGGCAGCAGTCACTGTACATCCTGCCGCTCCTGTTGCTGGCCCAGGCGATTCAGCTCGTCGTGCGCGCCATGCCCGGCGTCGAACTGCCCGGACTCGCCTATTTTGCCGGGCCGTTCATCGCTTCTGCCCTGTGGTTGCCGCTGACCTTCGTGCTGCTGATGCCGCAGTACCGGCCGATCGAGCACGATGCCAACCGTCCGATCTGAGGGCCAGCGACTTGGCCAAGGGTTTCTTTCCAAAAAACGAGCGGGACAGTGATCTCGACCGCTTCCGCTTCCGCATCGTCTTTGCCGCAATCGCGGTTCTGCTGGCGTTTGCCATCCTGCTCACCCGTTTTTCCTGGCTGCAGATCGTCCGGCACGAGTATTACATCACCCGCGCCGAGGACAACCGCATTTCACTGGTGCCGATTCCGCCCAATCGCGGCATCATCGTCGATCGTAACGGCACCATCCTGGCGCGCAATTATTCGGCCTTCACCCTCGAAATCACCCCGTCGAAAGTCGAGGATCTCGATTCCACGATCGAGCAGCTCGGTACGCTGATCGAGATCCTGCCCAAGGACCGACGCCGTTTCCGCAAGCTGCTCGAAGAGAGCAAGTCCTTCGAAAGCCTGCCGATCCGCACCCGCCTTTCCGACGAGGAAGTTGCCCGCTTTGCCGCCCACCGTTACCGCTTCCCCGGCGTCGAGGTCAAGGCACGGCTGTTCCGCCAGTATCCGCTGGGGGGCATCGCCTCACACGCGCTGGGCTACATCAACCGCATCAACAAGGCCGACCTCGAAATCATCGAAAAAGCCGAACAAAGCGCCAACTACAAGGGCACCGAACATATCGGCAAAACCGGTCTGGAAAAATCCTACGAGTTCCAGTTGCACGGCGAGACCGGCTATGAGGAAGTCGAAATCGACGCCGGCGGGCGGGCGGTACGCAGTCTCTCGCGCACCGCTCCGGTTTCCGGCAACAACCTGACGCTGACCCTTGACGCGAAATTGCAGGAAATCACCGAGAAAGCCTTTGGCGACCGGCGTGGTGCCCTGGTGGCCATCGAACCGTCGACCGGCGGGATTCTGGCGCTGGTCTCCACGCCAACGTTTGACCCCAACCTGTTCGTCGATGGCATCCGCACCGAGGACTGGGATCTGCTCAACAACTCCCCCGACCGGCCGATGGTCAATCGGGCGCTGAACGGAGCCTATCCGCCGGGATCAACCTTCAAGCCATTCATGGCCTTGGCAGCACTGGAAACCGGCAAGCGCACTGCCGCCCAGTCGATTGCCGACCCCGGCTTCTTCATCTTTGGCGGGCACACCTTCCGTGACGACAAGAAGGGGGGGCACGGCATTGTCGATATGTACAAGTCGATCGTGCAATCCTGCGACACCTACTATTACATGCTGGCCAACGACATGGGCATCGACAGCATCGCCCGGTTCATGGGCAGCATCGGTCTGGGGCACAAGACCGGCATCGATATCGAAGGCGAATCGGAAGGCGTGCTGCCTTCGCCGGAATGGAAAAAGCGCCGCTTCCGTCGCCCGGAACAGCAAAAGTGGTTTGCTGGCGAAACCATCTCGATCGGCATCGGCCAAGGCTACAACGCCTATACGCCGATTCAACTGGCGCAGGCGATGGCGGTGGTGGCCAATAATGGCATCATGTTCCGGCCGCACCTGGTCAAGTACATCACCGACACCAAAACCGGTGAAAAAACCATGATCGAACCCGAGCCGATCCGCATCCTGCCGTGGAAGCGCCAGCACATCGAAACGATCAAGAAGGCGATGGTCGGCGTCAATACCGAAGGCACCGGGCGGCGCGCCTTTGCCGGAGCCGGTTATACTTCCGGCGGCAAGACCGGCACAGCGCAGGTATTCAGCCTAAAAGGCGCGGAATACAAGGCGCACAAGCTGCGCAAGGAGTTGCACGACCACGCCCTGTTCATCGCTTTCGCCCCGGCCGAGGAACCGAAAATCGCCCTGGCCGTGCTGGTGGAAAACGGTGGCTTCGGCGCCCAGTCCGCCGCACCGATTGCACGCATGGTGCTCGACTACTACCTGCTCGGCAAACGCCCGGACGGCGCAGCGCCGGAAGACGAAACGGAAGATGAGGATGATTGACCTGAAAGGCAGTGATGAGCGAGGCGTGAGGCGTGAGGAGCAAACCCTCGCTTCCGATACGGTTATTGCGCCTCACCCCTCACGCCTCACGCCTTACTAAAGATGTTCACCCAATACCTCTCCCGTTTTTATGCGCGACTGGTCGCCAATGTTGATGGCCCGTTGCTGCTGATCACCTGTCTCCTGATGGGAGCCGGGTTGGCGACGGTGTTCAGTGCCACCTACGATACCGGCAATCGCGCCATCAGCCAGGGGCTCAACATGGGCCTGGGTCTCGTCATCATGTGGCTAGTTGCGCAACTCTCGCCGCAGAAGCTGATGCGCTTTGCCGTCCCGCTCTACGTGGGTGGTGTCGTCCTGCTGGTTCTGGTCTATCTCATGGGCATCAAGGTTAATGGGGCGCGGCGCTGGCTGTCGCTGTTTGGCCTGATGCGTATCCAGCCGTCCGAAATCCTCAAGGTGGCCATGCCGCTGATGCTGGCCTGGTACTTCCACAAGTACGAAGCAACGCTCAAGCTGCGTCATTACCTGATCGCCGGACTGCTGCTGATTGTTCCCTTCGGCCTGATCGCCAAGCAGCCCGACCTGGGCACGGCGATTCTGGTCGGTGCCGCCGGGTTCTACGTCATCTTCTTTGCCGGCCTGCCGTGGAAGATCATCATCGGCATGATCATTGCCGGAGCGACCGCCGCGCCCTTCATCTGGACCATCCTGCACGACTACCAGCGGCGACGCATCCTGAC
>CAYMYD010000220.1:0-4365 GCA_964394535.1 uncultured Propionivibrio sp.
TGGAGACGCGCAGGCGCACCCAGTGGTTCTCGCTTTCAACCCAGAAACGGCGATATTGCAGATTCGGGAGGAAGCGGCGCTTCGTTCTGTTGTTGGCATGGGAAACCTTGTTCCCGACCATCGGGGCCTTGCCCGTTACTTGGCAAACACGCGCCATGATTATTGCTCCAGTTGATCTTGGGTAGAAAGCCCAGCATCGTACCCAAGAACGACAAAAATATCAAGGCTTTTGGCGATTTTTAGCGATGCAAGATAAAAATTTGACGTGCCGACCGTTTTTTTCTAAAATCGACTTAACGATCGTTTAATCAGATAGCATTCATGTCCTCCCTGTCCAGCAAAAACGGCAACAAACGAGAAACGCGAGAAGAAATTCTCGCGCTATCGGTGCATCTTTTTGCCAAACACGGTTTTGACGGGGTTTCGATGCGCGATGTTGCCAGTGCCGTTGGCCTGACCCAGGCCGCGCTTTACTATCACTTTCCTGACAAGGAACATCTTTATTTCAGCACCTTTGCGCACCTGTACCGGCAGAAGGAATCATACCTCAAGGAGATTCTCGACAGCAGTCTGCCCCCGTGGGAGCGTCTTGAGGCCCTGGTCACCGGTATGTCACGGATGATCGCGGCAGACCGGGATTTCATGCGCCTGATGCAATGGATCCTGCTGGATAGCGATGAAGCCCGCCGACACAAACTGGCTGTTTATGTCTTTCAGGACATGATGCTCGCCGTCAATGATCTGGCTGGTAAATTATCAACCGACCATGACCCGCATCTGCTGGCCTCCTCGATTTTCGGGCTGGTCTTCTCTCATTTCCAGAATGCCGCCATCAGCAACTTTTTCCCTGGTTACCCGGCACAAAACATCCATCCTGATCAGCTTTCCTGGCATATCTGCGATCTTTTGCGCAATGGCCTGAAAGCCACCGAGTCCCAACTCCCGGCACGCTTTGCCCCGCCGGGTCTTTCACAACCTCTCTCTTGAACAAGGAGCACCCTTTATGAGCAAACCCGTCAAATCTTCCAAAACCAGCCAAACAAGGAGCGACACCATGGAAAATACGACAGAAGGACTGAAAACCGCGAAACCCTGCCCCGTCACCCCGGAAGAGCGTTGGCGCATGATTGCCGAGGCCGCCTACTACCGTGCCGAACATCGCGGTTTCGTCGGTGGCGACACGGCCGATGACTGGCTGCAGGCATCCGCCGAGATCGACAACATGCTGGAAGCGCTGGGATGCACTGTCAGTAACGGTTCCTAGCCGACATAAGGCAGCACGGCTTTTGCCCGACAACCGCACCCCGGTTGTCGGGCTTTTTCTTTACAGCAGGCCGCGCTCGGCAAACGATAGCGGGCTGGCGGTTCCGGCAACGATGAAGTGATCAAGCACCCTGACGTCGACCAGCGCCAGCGCCTGCTTGAGTTCGCGGGTCAACTGGCTATCTGCTGACGAAGGTTCGGCAACGCCCGAAGGATGATTGTGCGCCAGCACGACGGCAGCGGCATTGTGCGCCAGCGCCTTTTTCACCACCTCACGCGGATAGACGCTGGCCTGCGTCAGTGTGCCGCGAAACAACTCCTCGGCGGCGATCAGGCGATTCTGCGCGTCGAGCCAGAGGGCAAAAAACACCTCGTGTCGCAAACCCGCCAGATGCAGGCGCAGATAGTCGCGCACCGTATCCGGCGTATTCAGCAGGCTGTCCTGCTTCATCGCCTCGGCCAGTGCGCGCCGGGACATTTCCAGCACCGCCTGCAACTGCGCGTACTTCGCCGGCCCCATGCCGGGAATCGCGGAAAATTCAGCAAGACTCGCGGCAAACAGCCGGTTCAGGCTACCAAAATGTCCGATCAGCGTCCGCGCCAGATCGACGGCACTCTGCCCCTTGACGCCAACCCGCAGGAACAGCGCCAAGAGCTCCGCATCGGAAAGCGCTGCAGCTCCCTGCGCCAGTAGGCGCTCGCGCGGCCGTTCGTCTTCGGGCCAGTCGGTAATTGCCATGGTTTGACCTCAGTTTGGTTAGAATAAGGCGCATCGCTTTCCAATATTCTAATAGGCAAACCCCATGGAACTCAGCGGAAAACACATCCTCCTCGGCGTCACCGGCGGCATTGCCGCCTACAAGTCCGCCGAACTCGTCCGCCTGCTGGTCAAACAGGGCGCGTCCGTGCAGGTGGCGATGAGCGAGGCAGCCACCCATTTCATCGCCCCGCTGACCTTCCAGGCGCTCTCCGGCAAGCCGGTGATCACCGACCCCTGGGCAGCGAACACGGCGAGCGGCATGGCGCACATCGCCCTCTCCCGCGAAGCCGACCTGCTGCTCATCGCCCCGGCCACGGCGAACTGTCTTGCCAAGCTTGCCCACGGCCTCGCCGACGACCTGCTCTCCACCCTGGCGCTGGCGCGCAACGGCCCGCTGCTGCTCGCCCCGGCGATGAACCGCGAGATGTGGGGCCACCCGGCCACGCAGCGCAACGTCGCCACCCTGCGCGGCGACGGCGTCACCCTGCTCGGCCCGGCCTGTGGCGAACAGGCGTGTGGCGAAGTCGGCGAAGGACGGATGCTCGAAGCAGCGGAAATCCTCGACGCCGTCATCGCCCACTTCCAGCCCAAGGTGCTGACCGGGAAGCAGGTACTGATCACCGCCGGGCCGACCTTCGAGCGCATCGACCCGGTGCGCGGCATCACCAACCTCTCCAGCGGCAAGATGGGCTTCGCCCTGGCGCGGGCGGCCCGTGATGCCGGGGCAGCGGTCACGCTGGTCTGCGGCCCGGTCAGCCAGCCGACCCCCGGCGGCATCACGCGGATCGACGCAGGCAGCGCACTGGAAATGCACGCCGCCGTCATGCAACGCATCACCGCGCAGGACGTGTTCATCGGCGTCGCCGCCGTCGCCGACTATCGCCCCGCCTCCCCCGCCGAACAGAAGATCAAGAAGAACGGCAACGCGCCCGCCCCGATCGAACTCGTACTCAACCCGGACATCCTCGCCGAAGTCGCCGCGCTACCTGAACCGCCGCTGTGCATCGGCTTTGCCGCCGAAAGCGAGAACCTCGCCGACTACGCGGAAAAAAAGCGCCGCAACAAGAAAATCCCCGTCATTGTCGGCAACCTGATCCAGCACGGCTTCGGCGGCGACGAAAACCGCCTGGTGGTATTCGACGACGACGGGCAGACCCCGCTCGGCCCCGCCAGCAAGCTGCAACTTTCCCGACAGTTGATCGGCCTCATCGCCGACCGGCTGAACACCCCACAGGAGACCGCATGAAAGCCATCGACATCCGCATCCTCGACCCGCGCCTCAAGGACGCCTTGCCGCAATACGCCACCCCCGGTTCCGCCGGGCTTGATCTGCGTGCCTGCATCCCGACCACCCGCACCATCCAGCCGGGAGAAACCCATCTGATCCCGACCGGCATCGCCATCCACCTCGCCGACCCCGGCCTCGCCGCGATGATCCTGCCGCGCTCCGGCCTTGGCCACAAACACGGCATCGTGCTGGGCAATCTTGTCGGCCTGATCGACTCCGACTATCAGGGCGAGATCATGGTCTCGACCTGGAACCGGGGCAAGGACGGCTTCACCCTGCACCCGCTCGACCGACTGGCACAACTCGTCATCGTGCCGGTAGTGCAGGTGGCGTTCAACGTCGTGGATGAATTCAGCGAAAGCGAGCGCGGCGCGGGCGGGTTCGGGAGTACGGGGAAGGGGTAAAAAAGCAGGGGCAGAGAAACGACGGCCCCACCTCACTTGCGCCGAAAATAAAACTCGAACACCGGCCCGGTTTCAAGCACTTCCAGCAACTGGTTTCCCGTCTGCTTGGCGAAGGCCCGGAAATCCCGGGCAGCGCCGGGGTCGGTCGCCAGGACGTGCAGCACCTGGCCGGAATCCATTTCCGAGAGCGACTTCTTGGTACGCAAAATGGGGAGCGGACACTTCATCCCCTGAACATCAAGCTGGCGATCAAACTGCATGGCGGGTTCCGGTGCTATGGTCAAGGCAGCATTCTAAACAAGCATTGCAGCAAGACTCAACGGATTCCCGTGACGGCCGCCGACAGCAAGGAGGAAAAACCCACCTGCGACAACGAGCCAGGCTCTCGCAAAAGAGTCAGCGCAAAAAGCCTGGCTGTGTCACGGGTCTTTTTTCTCACACCTCGCTGCTACTCCCTCACAACCCGCGCATCCGGTCGATGCGGTCGCAGATGACCGAGGTCACGCCGCGTGTGAGCAGGGATTCGGCCAAGGCGCGATCATTGATCGTCCAGCACAGGACAGGAACCTCCAGCGCACGGGCTCTGGCAAGATCAGCGTCGCTCACTTTGCCTGAGCAATGCAGGCTGTAGCCCTGTACGGCGGCCAGAC
>CAYMYD010000221.1:0-4356 GCA_964394535.1 uncultured Propionivibrio sp.
TCATCGCTTCGGTGTAGTAGTGTTCGGCGCGTTCGATCTGGAAGGCCATCAGCTGGCGGAAATTCTCCGAATCGCGGGTGGCGAGAATATCGGCGAGCGGTACGCCAAAACGCTTAAGTTCGTCCAGCGGCAGGTAGATGCGGCCACGGCGGGCGTCTTCGCCCACGTCGCGGATGATGTTGGTGAGCTGGAAGGCCATGCCGAGATCGTGGGCGTATTTCAGGGTCTGGCGATCCTGAAAGCCGAAGATTTCGACCGTCAGCAGACCGACGACACTGGCGACGCGGTAGCAGTAGAGCGAGAGCGCGGTGAAGTCGGCATAGCGCACTTCGCCCAGGTCCATCTCCATGCCGTTGATGATTTCCTGCAGGTGTTCCTGCGGCAGGTTGAAATCGCCCAGCAAGGGCAACAGGGCACGGGTCACCGGATGTTCCGGCGTTCCGGCGTAAAGCTTTGCCACCTCCTCCCGCCACCAGGCGAGCTTGATTGCGGCCAGTTGCTGGTCATGGCATTCATCGACAACATCGTCGACTTCGCGGCAGAAAGCATAGAGCGCCGTAATCGCCCGTCGGCGCAAGGGCGGCAGGAACAGGAAGCTGTAATAGAAACTTGAGCCGCTACCGGCGGCTTTCTGCTGGCAATATTCTTCGGGGGTCATGGTGCTGTCCTTGGCGTTTGCCCGCATTCTTACATGAAGAGCGTCCGTGCGGCCATGCGCAGCCAGTCCGGTGTCCCCAGTTGCGGGCGTTGGCGGAAAACATCGCCGCGCACCGCACGGATGCGTTCAAGAATGCGCAGTCCGCCCTGGACGGTGAAACGGATTTCCCAGCCCATGCGTCCCGGCAGTTCATGCACCAGCGGCGCACCTTCAAGCATCAGGGCGCGGGTGCGGTCGATCTGGAAGTCGAGCAGGGCGGCCCAGTCGGCATCCCAGCGGCCTTCGGCGATCTGTGCCTCGTCGACATGGAATTGCGCGAGTTCGTCCTGGGGCAGATAAACCCGGTTTTTCTGCCAGTCGATGGCGATGTCCTGCCAGAAATTGATCAGTTGCAGCGCCGTACAGATGCAGTCGGAACGGTAGAGATTTTCCTCGCTGGCGCGATTCACCAGGTGCACCAGCAGACGACCCACCGGATTGGCCGAACGGCGACAGTAGTCGAGAAGTTGGGCGTAATCGGCGTAGCGCTTCTGCCGAACGTCCTGGGCAAAAGCATCGAGCAGATCGTGGAAGAGGGAAAGCGGCAACTGCCATTCCGTAACGACGGACAGCAGCTCCTCGAAGTCAGGCCGGGTCGGCAGGCGTCCCTGGGCGATGCGTTCCAGTTCATGGTGGTAGGCATCCAGTCCTTGCAGGCGCTCTTCGTCGCTGGCGTCGCCCTCGTCGGCGATATCGTCGGCGCTGCGCGCGAAACGGTAAATCGCCTCGATCGGGCGGCGCAGCTTCTTCGGCAACAGCAGGGAGGCAACGGGGAAGTTTTCGTAGTGATCAACAGGCATGAGCAGAGACAGCGGTGAAAAGCGTGTGGCAGAGGGTGGCTTTGCGGTGTTTACGAAGGTTTTTTACCTTTCGCCGTTCATGTTTCATGTTTCGCGCGCAAAGCGGCTGACAGTATAGGATGTTCTCAGGTAAAATGCCCCGTTCTGCGAAAGTGGCGGAATTGGTAGACGCACTGGATTTAGGTTCCAGCGCCGCAAGGCGTGGGGGTTCGAGTCCCTTCTTTCGCACCAGGGTCATTACGATTTTAACCGTACCGTTTTTTCAGGACATCAAGGAAACTTAATGGAATCGAACGCTGCAAACACTCCGGAAACTCCGGCTGAAGCCGCTCCGCAACCGAGCGCCCTGGAACGCCGCCTGGATATTTCGGTGTCCATCGCTGATCTCGACAAGGAGATCGACCAGCAACTGCGCAAAATCGGCAAGACCGTCAAGATGCCCGGCTTCCGTCCTGGCAAGGTCCCGGCCAACATCGTGCGGCAGCAATATGGTGTCGAGGCGCGTCACGAAGCGCTGGGTGATGCGCTGGGCAAGGCCTTCAGCGAAGCCGCCAGCAGTCAGAAGCTGCGTGTGGCCGGTGCGCCGAGCATCGAGCCGAAGACCAGTGAAAGCACCACGCATCTGGAATTCACGGCGGTCTTCGAGGTGTACCCCGAAATCGCGATCAACGACCTCAGCGCCGTGGAAATCGAGCGGGCTACGCTGGAAGTTGGTGCAGCAGAAATGGACAGCACGCTGGAAGTGCTGCGCAAGCAGCGCGTCCGTTATGAGCCGGTCGACCGTGCCGCCGCCAAGGGCGATCGCGTGAGTATCGACTTCCTCGGCAAGAAGGACGGTGAGCCGTTCCAGGGCGGCGAGGCCAAGGATTATCCCTTCATCCTTGGTGAAGGCGCGATGCTGGCCGATTTCGAAAATGCCGTCGTTGGCCTCAAGGCCGGTGAATCCAAGACCTTCGAGATGACCTTCCCGGAAGATTATTTCTCCAAGGATCTGGCAGGACAGACCGTCAGCTTCGATATCGCGGTGAAGCAGGTAACCGAAGCCATTCTGCCGGAAGTCGATGCCGATTTTGCCAAGGCGCTGGGTGTGGGCAACGGCGATGTTGCCAAAATGCGCGAGGAAATCGAGACCAACCTCAAGCGTGAAGTGAAAAAGCGCCTGCAAGGCAAGGTCAAGGATCAGGTCATGGATGCCTTGCTCAAGGCACATCCGATTGAAGTGCCCAACGCCCTGGTTGACGAGGAAGTCAAGCGCCTGATGCAGGCGGCACGGCAGGATATGGAGCAGCGCAGCGGTGGCCGGATGAAGGATTTTCCGATACAGGCAGCGTGGTTTACCGATCAGGCCAAGCGGCGTGTCAGCCTCGGGCTGATTCTCTCCGAAATCATCAAGGAGAAGTCGTTGCAGGCCAAGCCCGAACAACTCAAGGCAATCGTCGAGGAAGCCGCGCAGAGCTACGAGCATCCGGAAGAAGTGGTGCGCTGGTACTATGCCCAGCCACAACGTCTGGCCGAGATCGAAGGGCTGGCGCTGGAAGATAACGTCGTCGAATGGGCACTTTCCTGCGCCAAGGTGGTCGATAAGCCGGTTGCCTTCGACGATCTGATGGGCAGAAATGCAGCACAGCAGTAAAGGAAATGGCATGAGCCACAATCATTTTGACTCCCTGGGCAGTCTGGAAGCGCAGGCGCTGGGCATGGTGCCGATGGTCATCGAACAGAGTGGCCGGGGCGAGCGTGCCTATGACATCTATTCCCGGCTGCTCAAGGAGCGGGTGATTTTTCTCGTTGGCCCGGTCAATGACGTGACGGCCAATCTGGTGGTGGCTCAGCTCTTGTTCCTGGAAGCCGAAAATCCGGACAAGGATGTTCATTTCTACATCAACTCGCCGGGCGGCTCGGTTTCGGCCGGCCTGTCGATTTACGACACCATGCAGTTCATCAAGCCCGACGTATCGACCCTGTGCATGGGGCAGGCCTGCTCGATGGGTGCTTTCCTGCTCACCGCCGGAACCAAGGGCAAGCGCTTTGCCCTGCCCAATTCGCGGGTGATGATTCACCAGCCGATGGGCGGTTTCCAGGGGCAGGCGTCGGATATTGCCATCCACGCCAAGGAAATCCTTTCCTTGCGTGCCAAGCTTAACGAAATCATGGCGCAACATACCGGCCAGCCCGTCGAACGCATCGAGCGTGATACTGACCGTGACAACTTCCTTTCGGCGCAGGACGCCGTGGAATACGGTCTGATCGACAAGGTGCTGGTCAAGCGCGATAACGCCTGATTTCCGGCTGAACGAAGCAAGAGGTAGCTCACGATATGGCGATCAAGAAAACCGGCGGCGAAAAGCTGCTTTATTGCTCTTTCTGCAACAAAAGCCAGCATGAGGTGAAAAAGCTCATCGCCGGGCCTTCCGTATTCATCTGCGATGAATGTATCGACCTGTGCAACGACATCGTGCGCGAGGAAGTGTCGACGGAACTGGCGAGCAAGAGCAACGGCAACGAACTGCCGACGCCAAAGGAGATTTTTGCCCTGCTCGATCAGTACGTGATCGGCCAGGAAATGGCCAAGCGCATCCTCTCGGTGGCGGTTTACAACCACTACAAGCGCCTGCGCCATCAGGGCAAGGTGAATAACGACGTCGAACTGTCCAAGAGCAACATCCTGTTGATCGGCCCGACCGGCTCGGGCAAGACCCTGCTGGCGCAAACGCTGGCGCGGATGCTTGAAGTGCCGTTCGTGATGGCCGATGCCACGACGCTGACCGAAGCTGGCTACGTCGGCGAGGACGTTGAAAACATCATCCAGAAGTTGTTGCAAAAGTGCGAATACGATGTCGAGAAGGCGCAGAAGGGCAT
>CAYMYD010000222.1:0-2700 GCA_964394535.1 uncultured Propionivibrio sp.
GCCCGCTTCAGGGTTCAAGAATTCAGTCGGCTGGCAACCGGCTGTCGCGTCATCAAGACGACCGCCGATTTTCCTTGTACCATGAGCCCTGTGTCTTGAATCTGTTTTCGCCATGCTCAAAAAGATCAACGTCAAACATCTTGTCGTCGGGATGTACCTGAAGGAATTCTGTGGTTCCTGGATGGATCATCCCTTCTGGCGCAACTCCTTCGTCATCACCGACCCGAAGGATGTCGAGCGCATCCTCGCCAGCAACATCACCGAAGTCTGGATCGACAGCAGCAAGGGACTGGATATTGCTGCGGGCGAAACCGCCGTTTCGGAAGAGGAGTCGGAAGCCCGGGTCGATGCGGAACTGAGCAGGGCCGCCCAGGCGCAGCGCGAAACGGCACCGGTACCGGCCGCGGAAGAATTCGCCCGGGCGGCGAAAATCTGCGCCCAGTCAAAACTCGCCGTCACCTCGATGTTCCAGGAGGCGCGCATGGGCAAGGCCGTGGATACGGCCAACGCGCAAAAACTGGTCGAGGAGATCAACGACTCGGTCAGCCGCAACCCTGGCGCACTGATCAGTCTGGCACGGCTGAAAACCGCCGACGACTACACCTACATGCACTCGGTTGCCGTCTGCGCCCTGATGATCGCCCTGTCCAAGCAACTGGGACTGAGCGAACAGGAGACGCGCCGCGCCGGGATCGCCGGGCTGTTGCACGACCTCGGCAAGGCATTGATGCCGATGGAGGTGCTCAACAAGCCGGGCAAGCTGACCGACGAGGAATTTGCCATCATCAAGAAGCATCCTGCCGAAGGTCACCGGCTGTTGCTTGGAAATTCAGGGGCTGACGAGATGATGCTGGACGTCGTTCTGCATCACCACGAAAAAATCGATGGTACCGGCTACCCGAAAGGGCTCAAGGGCGAGGAAATCAGTCTGTTCGCCAAAATGGGGGCCGTTTGTGATGTCTATGATGCGATCACCTCGAACCGCCCGTACAAGGCCGGCTGGCCGCCGTCCGAATCCTTGCGCAAGATGGCCGAATGGGCCAAGGGACATTTCGACCAGCGTGTTTTTCAGGCCTTTGTGAAAAGTCTCGGCATTTACCCGATCGGCTCTCTGGTCAGGCTGGAATCCGGTCGACTCGGTCTGGTGATCGATCAGTCCGAGAAGTCGTTGCTGGCACCCTGCGTCAAGGTGTTCTACTCGACCCATGCCCAGGCACGCATCCTCCCCGAAATCATCGACCTTTCCCGCCCCGGCTGTCATGAAAAAATCGCCGGGCGCGAAGACCCGGCCAAATGGAATTTCCCCGACCTTGACGAACTGTGGTCCGGACAGAAAGGGCTTTGAGCTCTCCCGGTTACAATAGCGTCTTCATGAATTCATTCGGCTCCGCTACTTCCGTGACGCTTCGCGATACTTGGCAAGGTCTTTCATGACCCGGTCGGTAGTAACCACCACCTGGCGCTTTCTGCGCCGCCTGCCGCCGGGTTTTCGCTTCCTGTGGCGGACAATGGTATGGGCTTTCTGGCTGATCTATTTCAGCTTCATCGTCCTGGTGCTGGCGCTGCGCTACAGCATCCTGCCGAACATCGAGAACTATCGCCCGGCACTCGAACGGCTGGCCAGCCAGGAAATCGGGCAGACCGTCCGCATCGGACGTATCGAAGCCAGCTGGCATGGCATCAATCCCGATCTGACACTGCATGACGTGCAGGTGCACGATCAGGCGGGGCGTCCGGCGCTGGCTTTTTCCCGGGTCGATGCCATCCTGTCCTGGTGGTCGATCCCCAGCGCCCAACTCAAGCTGCGCCTGCTGAGCATCGACAATCCGACCTTGAATCTGCGCCGTGACAGCGACGGGCGCTTCCACATCGCCGGCATCGCGCTGGGTGAAACGCAGGAACAGGGCGGTTTTACCGACTGGCTGCTGGCGCAATGGCGCATCCGCATCCGCAACGCCACGCTGGTCTGGGATGACGAACTGCGCCAGGCCCCGACATTGACCCTGAAAGCGCTCGATTTCTCGCTCGACAACAGCGGACGGCGACACCGTTTCGGGCTGACCGCGCAGCCCCCCGAAGCGCTGGCTTCCCGCCTCGACCTGCGTGGCGATCTGCGCAGTGCCAGCTTCAAATGGCTGGGCGGCTGGTCAGGAACGCTGTTTACCGAACTGGATTACGTCGACCTCGCTGCCTGGCGGCAGTGGGTCGACTATCCGCTCAGCCTGCCGCATGGACGCGGTGCCTTGCGCGCCTGGGCCGGTCTGAGCAATGGCGAACTGCATGAACTCACCGCCGATCTGCTGCTGGATGACGCCAGCTTCCGGTTGGCCCGGGATCTGCCGCCGCTGGATCTGCAGCGGATGTCCGGACGCCTGAACGTGCGCTTTCTGACCCAGGGCTATGCTCTCAAGGGACAGCGCATCGCCCTGGAAAGTGCCGCCGGCAGTCATGGCAACGAAGCCATCCGCATCACCCCGACCGACTTTCAGGCCGAATGGCAAACCGGCACGGGCAGCAGCGGCAAGGTCAACGCCAGTCAGCTTGACCTGACGGCGCTGTCCCGCCTGGCCGGACATCTGCCGCTCGACGCGCGTTCGCGCCAACTGCTCAAGGACTATGCGCCGCGTGGCCGGCTACGTGAGCTGAGCGCCAGCTGGAAAGGGGATGCGGCGACGCTGCAGACCTATGCGTTGAAAGCCG
>CAYMYD010000222.1:2800-4347 GCA_964394535.1 uncultured Propionivibrio sp.
GCCGACGCCCGCGCCGTCTGGCGTTACATGCCGAAAACCGTCGGCGACGGTTCGCGGCGATGGCTGCGCAGCTCACTGCTTTCCGGTCGCGCCAGCGAGGCGAAACTGACACTCAAGGGCAATCTCGATGATTTCCCCTTCCTCGACCAGAGCAAGGGGCGTTTTCTGGTAACCGTCAAAGCGCAGGACGTGGTGATCGACTACGCCAAGGGCTGGCCGCGTATCGACGGTGTCCATGGCGACATCCGTTTCGAGGGCCTCGGCATGGTCGTCGATGCCCATCAGGGCAGTATTTTCAACACGAAAATCAGCAAAACCCGGGTGGAAATTCCCGATTTCGAGATCGACGTACCGATCCTGCTGGTCGATGGCCAGGTCGATGGCCCGACGGCAGAATTCCTCAAGTTCATCGACCGCAGCCCGGTTGCCCGGCGCATCGACAATTTCACCGAGGACATGCGCGCCAGCGGCAGCGGCCACCTCGACCTGAAACTGAAAATCCCGCTCGACGAAGCCAAAATCGATGAAGCGACGGTCGACGGTACCTATCATTTCAAGAACAACGAAGTGACGGTCGATTCCGCGCTGCCACCGATTCGGCAGGTGAACGGCAGGCTGCAATTCTCCGGCAGCGACCTGCGCGTTCCGGAAATCACCGGCACCTTGTTCGGCGGACCGCTCTCCATCAAGGGCGGCTTACAGAAGGATGGCCGGGTACTGATCACCGCCGACGGTTCGGTCAACATCGAGCAGTTGCGCAAGGAAACGCCCTCACCCTGGCTGGCGCATCTGTCGGGCGGAACCCCCTATAAAGGCGAGGTGCGCATCAACAAGCGCAACGCCGATCTCGTCGTCGATTCCGAACTGATCGGGCTGGAATCGCGGCTGCCGGAACCCTTTGCCAAGTCGGCGCTGGAACTCATGCCGCTACGTTTTGAGAAAAAGATTCTGGCGGTCACGGAAAAAGCCAAAAGCACCAGAACCGCCCGGGAAGGGCTGCCCGCACGCGACCAGATTTCGCTCTCGCTGGGCAAACTCTTGTCGGCACAGATGATCCGGCGGCGACAGGGCGACGGCTTCGTGCTCGAACGCGGTGCCATTGCGCTCGGACGTCCGCTCCAGTTGCCGGAAAGCGGCCTGTCACTGAGCATGAACAGTAAACGTCTCGATCTCGATGCCTGGCGGCAGGTGCTGCGGGACGATGGCAGTGCAGCAAAAACGGATGGCGGGAATCCTCCCGACTTCCTCCCGAACAGCGTCCACTTACGCACGGGCGAGCTTATCCTGTTCGGGCGGCGCCTGAATGACGTCGATCTGGCGGCCCAGTCGCGGCAGCAGCAATGGCGGATGCGCCTCGCCTCGCGTCAGGCCAGCGGCGAACTGGCTTGGGATACTACCGGGCGCGGCAAGCTGGCCGCCCGTCTGCAACGACTGAAAATCGAATCGGCCAACAAGGAAGCCGCTGCGGCGCCGGAAAATACCGACGCCCAGCAGGAAATGCCCGCGCTCGACATCATTGCCGAAGATTTTCAGCTTGGCGAACGTCG
>CAYMYD010000223.1:0-1149 GCA_964394535.1 uncultured Propionivibrio sp.
CCAGCCGAGGGCTTGTGTCGCCAGTGTCGGATCGGCGTAGCAGGCGGCGATATCACCGGGGCGGCGCGCGACGATTTTGTAAGGCACCGCTCGTCCGCTGGCCTGCTCGAAAGCGTGCACCATGTCGAGGACGGAATAGCCACAACCGGTTCCCAGATTGAATGTCTGCAAGCCACCTTCGCGTTGCAGATGGTCGAGCGCGGCGACATGCCCTTCGGCAAGATCCATGACGTGGATATAGTCGCGCACCCCGGTGCCATCGGGCGTCGGGTAGTCGTTGCCGAACACGCTCAGGCAGTCGCGCTGTCCGGCGGCCACCTGCGCCACGTAGGGCATCAGATTGTTGGGAATACCGCTCGGCGTTTCACCGATCAGCCCGCTTTCATGGGCACCCACCGGGTTGAAATAGCGCAGGCGGGAGATTTTCCAGGAGGCATCGGCTTTGGCGAGATCGGCAAGAATATCCTCGATCATTAGCTTGCTGGCCCCATAGGGATTAGTCGTCGAGCGCAGAAAATCCTCGCGGATCGGTAACGCGGCCGGATCGCCATAAACCGTTGCTGACGAACTGAACACCAGCGTTTTCACTCCGGCCTCACTCATCACCTGACACAGGGCGATCGTGCTGCCAATATTCCAGTCGTAGTAACGCAGCGGTTGCGCCACCGATTCGCCGATCGCTTTGAGGCCGGCGAAATGAATCACTGCATCAATGGGACGATGCGCAAAAATCTGGCGCAACAGTGCCTGATCGCGGACGTCGCCCTCGAAAAAGGCCGGCCGCGTTCCGGCAATCTGCTCGACCCGATCCAGCACATCGCGCCGACTGTTGGAAAGATTGTCGATGACGCTGGTTTCATGTCCGGCCGCCAGCAGGGCAACACAGGTGTGTGAGCCGATGAAGCCGGTGCCGCCGGTGACGAGAATGTGCATGCTCAGCTTTCAGTGCAGTTCCGGAACGTATTCCGGAACAAAGGTTTTGAGTTTGAGTTTGAGTTCGTTCGCCGATGCCGGTGCCGCTCCGGACAGCCAGTCTTCCAGATCGTGCTGCCACTGCGCATCGGGCGAACCTTCGGACTGGGCAACGCGCAACTTCGGGTGCGGCGTCGGCAGGGTGCGTTCCTGATCGGTCAGCAGCTCTTCGTAGAG
>CAYMYD010000223.1:1249-4346 GCA_964394535.1 uncultured Propionivibrio sp.
GCCTTGTCGGTCGAGATCAGCACCATTTTTTCAACACCGTGGCGCTTTGCCGCTTCAGCCACGCATTTCGAGCCAAATACATTGTTGCGCACCGCCTGCCAGGCGTTCTCGCCTTCCATCAGCGGCACATGCTTGTAAGCCGCTGCATGAAACACGACGTGCGGACGGTAGCGTCCGAAGACACGATCAAGCATGGCAACGTCCTTGACATCGCCAACCACGCAGGCAATGGGCATCTCGGGAAATTTTGTCCGGAATTCCTGTTCGATCTGGTAAAGCAGGAATTCGGAATGTTCCAGCAACACCAGCAGGCGTGGCTGAAAACGAACCATCTGGCGAACGAGTTCCGAACCGATTGACCCGCCCGCGCCACTGACCAGTACCACCTCGCCGCCCAGCCAGTCCGACAGACCGCCATCGTCGAGTTGCACCGGGTCGCGCCCGAGCAGGTCTTCGAGTTCGACCTGGCGCACCTGCGAAACCGCCACCTTGCCGGAGAGAACGTCTTCCAGGCTGGGCACGGTGAGCACCGACAATTTCGCCTGTACGGCCGTTTCCATGGCGCGACGCCGTTCCACCTGTGTCGCCTCCGGCATGGCAACGATGGCTTTCCGCACCGACAACCGGGTCGCCCAGGCCGGTAGTTCGGCAATCTGCCCGAGAATCTTGACCCCGCGCAATTCGTGCCCGACTCGCGAATCATTTTCCCCCAGCAGACCGATAACGCTCCATTCACTCGAATGCGCCAGTTCCCGCAGCAGGCGTTCCGCCGCATCCCCCGTGCCAAGCACCAGCACTGGCTCACCCTCAAAAACCACGCGGCCATAAAGCAGCTGATCGCGCCAAGCCCGGTAGGCGAAGCGGCTGCCGCCCATCAACAGGATCAGCAAGACCGGATGCAGCACCAGCACCGAGCGCGGCACCCCCGGCAGCGAGAACATCAGCACACTGGCGGCCACCAGCAGCGCCGCCAGGATCACGGCAAGAATGATGCGGCGCAGATCCATCAGGCTGGCATAGCGCCAGATACCGCGATACAGACCAAAAAGGTGATAGCTCAGCGCGTGGATGACCACAACCGGGGCCAGCACTTCCGGCATGTTGAAAAAGAAAACCGTCGGAATTTCCAGATTGAAACGCAACCAATAGGCGATCAGCCAGCAGATCACCACGGCGCCGAGGTCGTGCGCAATAACCAGGATTTTCTTGTACAGTCGGACAGGGGTCATGGAAAAAGAAGTCAAAGAGGAAAGGTGAACGCCAATCCCCTTTTGCACATTATCCCCGGAAACGGTTGATCAGGTCACGCGAGGCCTGCGCCGCCTGACGGGCGGCCTGGGCAAAGTTTTCATCCTTGCCGGCGTAGAGAATGGCGCGCGAGTTGTTGATAATCATGCCCTTGCCACTCGCCGTGCGCCCGGCGTTCAGCGTCGCTTCCACGTCACCGCCCTGCGCACCAATGCCGGGAACCAGCAGCGGCATCTCACCGACAATCTCGCGCACCCGGGCGAGTTCCGCCGGGAAAGTGGCACCGACCACCAGGCCGCACTGGCCGGTGGTGTTCCACGTTTTGGCAATGATTTCCGCGACGTGCTCGTAGAGCTTGCGGCCACCGACATCCAGCGCCTGCAGGTCGCTACCGCCCGGATTGGAGGTGCGGCAGAGCAGCAACACGCCCTTGTCCGGGTAAGCGAGATAAGGTTCAACCGAGTCACGACCCATGTAGGGACTGGCCGTCAGCGCATCGCCACGATAACGCTCGAAAGCCTCGATCGCATATTGTTCGGCGGTGCTGCCGATGTCGCCACGCTTGGCGTCGATGATCACCGGAATGCCGGGATGGGCGGTATGAATATGCGCGACCAGTGCTTCAAGCTGGTCTTCGGCGCGATGGGCGGCAAAGTAGGCAATTTGCGGCTTGAAGCAGCAGACCAGATCGGCCGTAGCGTCAACGATGCCTTTGCAGAACTCGAAAATGGCATCCGAACGCCCTTTGAGATGTGCCGGGAACTTGGCCGGATCGGGGTCCAGGCCAACGCAGAGCAGGGAATTGTTATTTTGCCAGGCAGCGCCCAGCGCCTCAATAAAAGTCATGGCCGTTCCTCAGGAATTGGGAAAGGCGTTATTGTCACATACTGAAGCGAGAAGGAGGAGCTAAAGTCTGGCAAAATGGGCGCCTCAGCGCCGCGTCTCTTCGGCATCGGCGACAAACAGGCGGGTTTTGGTTTCGGCAAGCACCTGCATCATTTCTGCCGAGGGCGGTCGGTCGGTAAACAACGCATCGACCTCGCCGATATGCCCCAGCTTGACCATCGGCGTAATGCTGAATTTGGTATGGTCGGTGACCAGATAGACCTGCCGGGCATTCTCGATGATCGCCTGTGAAACACGCACCTCACGGTAGTCGAAATCGAGCAGGGTGCCGTCGCTATCGATGCCCGAGATGCCCATGATGCCGAAATCGACCTTGAACTGACGGATGAAATCAATCGTCGATTCGCCGATCACCCCCCGGTCACGCCGTACCACGCCCCCGGCGACGATCACCTCGAAGCTGTCGTTCTCGGCGAGCATTCCCGCCACGTTCAGATTGTTGGTAATGATGCGCAGATGCCGATGCCCGCTGACCAGCGCCTTGGCGACGGCCTCGGTCGTCGTGCCGATGTTGATGAACAGCGAGGCGCTATCCGGAATCTGTTCCGCCACCATCCGGGCGATGCGGGTCTTGGCTTCCTGATTGAGCACCTGGCGCGACAGATAATCGACGTTCTCGGTACTCAGGGCCAGTCCGACGCCCCCGTGGTAACGCCGCATCACCCCGCTCTCGCACAGGAGGTTGATGTCGCGCCGGATGGTCTGAGTCGTCACCTCCAGTATGCGCGCCAGTTCTTCGGTCGACAGATAACCCTTCTGCCGGGCCATGCCCAGAATTTCCTGCTGGCGCAGACTCAGCTTCAATTCGGCGATCCTTGTTTTCATGGTGCCCCCCGCGAACAATCATGCCGCATTTTACTTCCAAGCCGGGGAAATACACGATGAAATTGACACAGACATTCCACGGCGCTTAGGCTTTCGTCTGGTTTGACTTTCATGGCAC
>CAYMYD010000224.1:0-4298 GCA_964394535.1 uncultured Propionivibrio sp.
GCGGAAAAAATAGGACTGCTCAGGCAGGATTGAACCAACACTTTCAATTGCACCCGTATAAACTTGCGTTTTGCAAGGAAATTCAAGCGAGGATGTGTATGGAGAAGGGAGAAATTACCCGCCTGTGCCTGATCCGGCATGGCGAAACCGACTGGAATGCGCAACTGCGCATTCAGGGGCATCGTGACATGCCGCTCAATGCCAATGGCCTGGCACAGGCCGAGGCCGTCGGGCGGGCGCTGTCCGGGCAGCATTTCGACGCTATCGTCAGCAGCGACCTGCTGCGTGCCCGGCAGACCGCGCAACCGCTGCTTGCCTCACGAGCCTTGGTGCTACAACTGGAGCCCGGATTGCGCGAACGCAATTTCGGCTGTTGCGAAGGCATGACCATCAGTGAAATCGAGGCAGAATCGCCGCAAATCGCCGCCGCCATGGCCGCGCGGCATCCTGATTACGTACTGCCGGAAGGGGAAAGCCTGCAACAACTGTTCGACCGTGTGATGCTCAGTGTGGCGGCCCTGGCGCAGCGCTGTGCCGGGCAGTGCGTCGCCGTGGTCGCGCATGGCGGCGTGCTGGAGATGATCTATCGCCGGGTGCACGGCCTTGCGCTGCAAGCGCCGCGCAGCTTTGCCTTGCCGAACGCGTCGATCAACTGGCTGGTAGTCAGTGGTGAGCAGTGGACATTCGAATCCTGGGCGGAGACGGCTCACCTGGGCGACATTCCGATCGCGCCGGTTGTGACGCGCATCTGACAGCCTGCTACAATCGCTCCCTTTTCAATGGCTTGTGAGGCCCACGATGTTCTCTCTAAAAGACACCCTGGCAAAAACCGACCCTGAACTCTGGAAGGCGATTGAAGATGAAAATCGTCGCCAGGAAGACCATATCGAGTTGATCGCTTCCGAAAACTATGTCAGCCGCGCTGTCATGGAGGCGCAAGGCTCGCAGTTGACCAACAAGTACGCTGAAGGCTATCCCGGCAAGCGTTATTACGGCGGTTGCGAATACGTCGATGTGGCCGAGCAGCTGGCCATTGACCGCCTGAAGGCGCTGTTCGGGGCCGAATGTGCCAACGTGCAGGCCAATTCCGGTTCGCAGGCCAACCAGGCGGTGCTGATGGCCTTTGCCAAACCCGGCGACACGATCATGGGCATGAGCCTCTCCGAAGGCGGCCACCTGACGCACGGCATGGCGCTCAACATGTCCGGCAAATGGTTCAACGTCATCCCCTACGGCCTGGATGCCAATGAGGCCATCGATTACGACCGGATGGAAGCCCTGGCTCATGAACACAAGCCAAAGATCATCATCGCCGGGGCGTCGGCCTATTCGCTGCGCATCGATTTCGAGCGCTTTGCCAAGGTCGCCAAGGATGTCGGTGCGATTTTCTGGGTGGATATGGCGCACTACGCCGGGCTGGTCGCGGCCGGTTGCTATCCGAATCCGGTGCCTTTTGCTGACGTCGTCACCTCGACCACGCACAAGACGCTGCGCGGTCCGCGCGGCGGCGTCATCCTGATGAAAGCCGAGCACGAAAAGGCGATCAATTCCGCGATTTTCCCCGGTCTGCAAGGCGGGCCGCTGATGCATGTCATCGCCGCCAAGGCGGTGGCTTTCAAGGAAGCCGCCACGCCAGAATTCCGTGCCTACCAGCAACAGGTGGTGGCCAATGCCCGTGTTTTCTCGCAGGAGCTGATCAAGCGTGGTCTGCGCATCGTCTCCGGCCGCACCGAATCGCACGTTTTCCTGCTGGATCTGCGCGCCAAGAACATCACCGGCAAGGAAGCCGAGGCGGCGCTGGGCCGGGCCGACATCACGGTCAACAAGAACGGCATTCCGAACGATCCACAGAAGCCGATGGTGACTTCCGGCATCCGTATCGGAACCCCGGCGATGACCACCCGTGGTTTTACCGAGGCCGAAACGATCCAGGTCGCCAACCTCGTTGCCGACGTGCTCGACGCGCCGAACGACGAGGCCGTGCTGGCGCAGGTACGCGAGAAGGTGGCGGCCTTGTGCAAGCGTTTCCCGGTCTATGGCTGAGTCGTCGTGATGAGTGGAGAGTGAGAAGTGAGGCGTAAAACCGGTCATGGCATCTGCATGTCGCGTGCTGACGCTCAGAGCCTTCTCATGCTCATCTTCAAGCCATGAAATGCCCTTTCTGTGGCGCGGCTGAAACGACCGTCGCCGATACGCGCATCAACGACGACGGCGATATCGTTCGCCGCCGTCGCCGCTGCCTGCGCTGTGACAAGCGTTTTCCGACCTGTGAGCGGGCCGAAATCCGCCTGCCGCAGGTGGTCAAGAAGAATGGCTCGCGTGTCGAATTCGACCGGGAAAAACTCTCGGCCAGTCTCTGGCTGGCGCTGCGCAAGCGCCCGGTCAGCGCCGAGGTGATTGATCTGGCGATCACCGGTATCGTGGAAAAACTGCTCACGCTGGGCGAGCGCGAGATCAGTTCCGAAAAAATCGGCGAAATGGTGATGGCCGAGTTGAAGCATCTGGACAAGGTGGCTTATGTCCGTTTTGCCTCCGTCTATCGGAATTTCGAGGACGTCGACGAGTTTTCCGACATCATCCGTGAAGTTTCGCACCCCTCGCCTCGGCACCCATGATCTCTCCCGCAGACCAGGCGCACATGGCGCAAGCCCTGCGTCTGGCCAAGCGCGGTCTGTATTCCACTTCGCCCAATCCGCGTGTTGGCTGTGTCATCGTCCGTGATGGCGTGGTCGTCGGTGAAGGCTGGCACCAGCGGGCCGGCGAGGCGCATGCGGAAGTCAATGCCCTGCAGCAGGCCGGTGCGGCGGCGCGCGGCGCAACAGCCTACGTGACGCTGGAACCGTGCAGCCATCACGGTCGCACCCCGCCGTGCACCGAAGCCCTGCTGGCTGCCGGGATCGGTCGCGTCGTCGCGGCGATGGCCGACCCGAATCCGCTGGTCGCCGGTCGCGGGCTGGCACAACTGCAGGCGGCGGGCGTTGCGGTCGATGTCGGCCTCATGGCGGACGAGGCGCACGAACTGAATATCGGTTTTGTCTCGCGCATGACCCGCCAGCGCCCCTGGGTACGCCTGAAGGCGGCGGCCAGTCTCGACGGGAAAACGGCGCTGCAAAACGGCGAAAGCCAGTGGATTACCGGCCCGCAGGCGCGTCAGGACGGACATTGCTGGCGCGCCCGTGCCTGCGCCATCCTCTCCGGCATCGGCACGGTGCGCAAGGACGATCCGCAACTCAATGTGCGAGGTGTCGATACCCCGCGTCAGCCCTTGAAAGTGATCGTCGATAGCCGGCTTGAATTGTCACCCGCTGCCCGCCTGCTGGAGGCAGGCAATGTCCTGCTGGTCAGTGCCGGACAGGCGGTGGCGGAGGTCGCCGAAAAAGCCGCCGCCCTGCGCGAACGCGGTGCGGAAATTCTCGATTTGCCGGATGGCAAGGGCCGGGTCGATCTGCATGCGCTGCTGCACGAACTGGCCCGGCGCGGCCTGAACGAGGTGCATGTCGAAGCCGGTAGCCGTCTGAATGGGGCATTGCTGGCTGCCGGACTGGTCGACGAAGTCCTGCTCTACCTCGCCCCCTGCCTGCTCGGCGATACGGCCCAAGGACTCTTTGCGCTCCCCGCGCTGGAATCCTTGGCGGGAAAGCATCGACTGGCGATCCGCGAAGTGAAGCAGTTCGGGGACGACCTGCGGGTGCTGGCCCGAACTACATGAAGAAGTAGAAGAAAACGATCATCTGCATCCGGCGCATGCCGTCGGCACGGCCAATCGGACGTCCCGATCCATCGTAGAGCCGGTCGCCGTCGATCTTGCCGATCTGCTTGCCCGAGGCGTTGTAAAGCCGGTCGCCATCAATCCGCCCGATCGGGCTGCCGGAGGCGTTGTATACCCGGTCGCCGTCGATCCGGCCGAGCGATCGCCCTGAGCCATCCTGAATACGGCTGCCGTCAATCCGCCCGATCGGACGCCCCGAGCCGTCGTAGATACGGTCGGAGTCGACCCGGCCTATTGGCCGACCGCTGCCGTCGTACATCCTTTGCGCGTAAGCCGGAGGGAGGAGCAGGGCAAGCATCAGTGCGGCAGCAACGAGTTGGATGGCGGTTTTCATGGCTTTCTCTTGGGGTGGGAAACTTCATGAAGCGTGAGGCATGGGGCGACACGCTATCAGTGTCTGTCCTCACTGCTTTTCAACGGAAAGTATTCTACATTCTGCTCAGGCCTTGTGCCTTTTCTGTACCATTGCCCCCTAAGGCAATCGCATGAAGCGATTGCGGGAAGGGTGAAGGGAGAAGAGGGAAGGGTA
>CAYMYD010000225.1:0-4259 GCA_964394535.1 uncultured Propionivibrio sp.
GCCGCAATTTCCAGATTGACGCCGAGCAGTACCGGCACTTCGGCGCCTTCGCCGGTTCCCTGCCGGTAAATCTTTGAGAGTCCCTGACAGGCCAGGACGATGGATGGTACATCACTCATAGCGCAAGGCCTCCGCCGGATTGACGCGGGAAGCCCGCCAACTGGGATAAAGCGTAGCCGCCAGCGACAGTACAAAGGAGAGACCGGTAATCGTCAGCACGTCGCCCCATTGCAGCTCGGAGGGCAGGCTGGAGATGTAATAGACCTCCTTGGACATCAGTTCTGTCCCCAGCAGGCGTTCGATGAACGGCACCACCACGTCGACATTGAGCGCCAGCGCCACGCCACCAGCGACACCGAGCGCCAGACCAATAAAGCCGATCAGCGCCCCCTGTACCATGAAAATGCCCATGATGCTGCCAGGACTCGCGCCGAGGGTACGCAGGATGGCGATATCCGCCTGTTTGTCGGTCACCGCCATGACCAGCGTCGAGACGATGTTGAACGCCGCCACGGCGACGATCAGTGAAAGAATGATGAACATCATGTTTTTCTCGATCTGCACGGCACGGAAGAAGTTGGCGTGGCTCTTTGTCCAGTCGGAAAGGTAAGCCGCCGTATTCAGGCGACTGGCCAGTTGCCGAACCACTTCACGCGCCTTGAAGAGATCGTCAAGTTTCAGTCGCACGCCGGAGACTCGATCCTCCAGACGGTAAAGGCGCTGTGCATCTTCCATGCGGATCAGCGCCAGACCGCTGTCGTACTCGAACATGCCGACTTCAAAGAGGCCGGAAACGGTAAAAGTTTTCAGGCGCGGCACAACGCCGGCCGGGGTCACCACACCCTGCGGCGCGATCAGCGTCAGCCGGTCGCCAACATAGACGCCCAGCGCCCGCGCAAGTTCGCTGCCCAGCACGATGTTGAATGAATCCGGGGCCAGCGAATCAAGACTGCCTTCCTTCATGTGTGAACGAAAATCGGCCACCTTGTCTTCCAGGTCGGGCAGGATGCCGCGCACGATGGCTCCACGAACCGACTGCCCGAAGGAGAGCATCCCCTGTTCCTGCACGTAGGGTGCTGCGGCCAACACACGCGGTTCGCTCAGCGATTGCTTTGCCACCGCTTCCCAGTCAGCCATGTCGCCATTCGCGCCACTGATCTGCACATGCGAGACGACCGCCAGAATGCGCCCGCGCAATTCGGTCTGAAAACCGTTCATCACCGAAAGGACGACGATCAGTGCCGTCACCCCCAATGCAATGCCGAGCATCGAAATCAGCGAAATAAAGGAAATGAAGTGGTTGCGCCGCTTGGCTCGCGTATAACGCAGACCGATCATCAGTTCATAGGGGAAGGCCATGAGGGAAGGACTTTCAGGTTGCCGGTAAAACAAAGGCGCTATGTTACATGCAAGCGCCGTGTAGACGAAAAAAACCCCGCCGGAGCGGGGTTTTTCTCAACGAAACCTTGAAATCAGGCACGCGAGATATTCGATGCCTGCTTACCCTTGGGTCCCTGTGTCACATCAAAGGTGACTTTTTCGCCCTCTTTGAGGGTCTTGAATCCGCCCATGGTGATCGCCGAAAAATGCGCGAAAAGGTCTTCACTACCGTCGTCCGGCGTGATGAAACCAAAACCCTTGGCGTCGTTGAACCACTTGACTGTACCAGTTGCCATATTGCTTACTTCCTTGAAAAGAGACGAGATCCGGGCAAAGCCCGCTTAATGTTTACAATCCAATAATGCCCGGATCGAAACACTTGGCCTTTTTACGCTAGTTGTCAGGGGTGCGTCAAGCATTTTTCGCGGAAAACCCAAAAAAACTTACTGGCAAAGGCCATTTTGCATCACCAGCTTTCATGACGTAATCCAACTCGAACGATGGAATTCAAGTGGGTTATCTTCAAAAATGGCGAAGCCACCGGACTATCACCCGCCACGAGCCACCAGCCACCAAGCACTGCATTTCAAGCTAAAATGCCCACATGAGCAAGCAACAACAGACCGGAACCGTTCTTGAAGCCAGCCGCACAAAGCTCGCGCCGCCGCCGCTGTATACCGTCGTTCTGCTCAACGACGACTTCACGCCAATGGATTTTGTCATTCATGTGCTGCAGAAGTTTTTTGCCATGGATCAGGAACGGGCAACGCAGATCATGCTCAAAGTCCATGTGGAAGGGCGCGGCGTTTGTGGCACGTATCCACGCGACGTCGCCGCGACCAAAGTGGCCCAGGTGGTGGCCTATGCACGTGAGAACCAGCATCCGCTGGCCTGCGTGATGGAGGAAAACTGAGTGATTGCGCAAGAACTGGAAGTCAGCCTGCACCTGGCCTTTGTCGAGGCGCGGCAGAAGCGTCATGAATTCATCACCGTCGAGCACCTGCTGCTGGCACTGCTCGACAATCCCTCGGCGGCGGAAGCCATTCGCGCCTGCGGTGGCCATATCGAACAACTGCGGCTGGAACTGCTGGAGTTCATCGCCCGGCATTCACCAACGCTCGCCGGTGACGGAGATATCGACACGCAGCCGACGCTCGGGTTTCAGCGCGTCATCCAGCGCGCCATCCTGCACGTCCAGTCGTCCGGAAAAAAGGAAGTCAATGGGGCCAGCGTGCTCGTCGCCATCTACGGCGAGAAGGATTCGCACGCCGTTTATTTTCTGCAGAAACGGGGAATTTCCCGGCTCGACGTGGTCAACTACATTTCGCACGGCATCAGCAAGGTGCAGCAGACCCCGCCGCGCAGCGACCCGGAAGCCGAAGCCACGGAAGCGCAAAACCCGCCGGGCCCGCTTCCGCTGGAAAGCTTCACGATTGATCTCAATGCCCTGGCCCGGCAGGGCCGTATCGACCCGCTGATCGGACGTGAAACAGAACTGGAGCGCGTCATCCAGACACTTTGCCGCCGCCGCAAGAACAATCCGTTGCTGGTCGGCGAGGCCGGTGTCGGCAAAACGGCGATTGCCGAAGGGCTGGCACGGCGCATCGTCGAGGGTGATATTCCCGAAATCCTGGCGCAGGCGCAGGTTTATGCGCTGGACATGGGCGCATTGCTGGCCGGCACCAAATATCGGGGTGATTTCGAGCAGCGTCTCAAGGCGGTGTTGAAGCAGCTTGCCGAGACGCCCGGTGCTATCCTGTTCATCGACGAAATCCATACGCTGATCGGTGCCGGTTCGGCCTCCGGTGGCACCATGGACGCTTCCAACCTGCTGAAACCGGCGCTGTCCACTGGCCAGATCAAGTGCATCGGCGCGACGACCTACACCGAGTTCCGGGGGATTTTCGAAAAGGATCAGGCGCTCTCGCGTCGTTTCCAGAAAATCGACGTCAGCGAACCGTCAAGCGCCGATACCATCGAGATCCTCAAGGGACTCAAAGCGCATTTCGAGGCGCACCACGGCATCAAATACTCGGCGGCGGCGCTGACCTCCGCGGTGGACCTCTCGGTGCGCTTCATCACTGACCGCCATCTGCCCGACAAAGCCATTGATGTCATCGACGAAGCGGGGGCCGCGCAGCGTATCCGGCCCAAGTCGAAGCAGAAAAAGGTGATCGGCAAGCAGGAGATCGAGGAAATCGTCGCCAAGGTAGCACGCGTGCCGTCAACGCAGGTATCGTCGGACGACCGCAACGCGCTGAAAAACCTCGACCGCGACCTGAAAGCGGTCGTCTTTGGCCAGGAGCCGGCGATTGATGCCCTGGCCAAGGCGATCAAGATGGCTCGTTCCGGCCTGGGAACGCCGGGCAAACCGATCGGCAGCTTCCTTTTCTCCGGCCCGACCGGCGTCGGCAAGACCGAAGTTGCCCGGCAGCTCGCCTACTGTCTGGGCATCGAGCTCCTGCGTTTCGACATGTCCGAATATATGGAGCGCCACGCCGTTTCGCGGCTGATCGGTGCGCCACCGGGCTATGTCGGCTTCGATCAGGGTGGGCAACTCACCGAGGCGGTGAGCAAGAAACCCTACTGTGTGCTGCTGCTCGACGAAATCGAAAAGGCGCATCCGGACATCTTCAGCATCCTGCTCCAGGTGATGGATCACGGCACGCTGACCGACAACAACGGGCGCAAGGCCGATTTCCGCAACGTCATTATCATCATGACCACTAACGCCGGGCAGGAAGCCCTGCAAAAATCGGTGATGGGCTTTACCAGCGCACGTGCGCCGGGTGACGAGATGGCCGAGATCAAGCGCCTGTTCTCACCGGAATTCCGTAACCGTCTGGACGCGACCATCTCCTTCCGGCCGCTGGACTACG
>CAYMYD010000226.1:0-4248 GCA_964394535.1 uncultured Propionivibrio sp.
TAGCCCTTGATGCAGTTGAGGCCGCGATTCACTTCGGAATCCGGGTCACCCTGCGTGGCCACGACGCGGCCGTTCTGCACGCCGACCAGCACCGAGCAACCGGTGCCGCAGAAACGGCAAACCCCCTTGTCCCAGCGTACCGCCGTCGAACCGCTTTCTTTGGCGGGTGCGGCCAACGCCGGTACTGAGATTCCGGCACTGGCCGCCGCAGCGGCAATCGCCTGGGTCTTGATGAAATCACGTCGATTGATGGTCATGGTTGAGCCTCCGCGCAAGGGGAATGTTCGGGATGTTCGTCGTTCTGAAAAAGAAGGGAATCACTGGATTCATAAGCCAGGGTCGCCGCCAACACCTCAGGCACCCGGTGCAAGGCAATCAGCGTATCGGTCATCGATAACGATGCGCCGGACACCTCTTCGACGGTCACGATCATCCGACCGTCGGGCGACATGTAATGACATTCCACGCCAGGAAACGCCGTTAACGCTGCTTCGGCAGCAGCACGGGTTTCGGGCCGGATACGCAGCACCAGGCTGACAAGGCTCATGAAGTGGCTCCCCAGGCAGAAGAGGCGGCGTCAGGCGGAGAAACAGTACCGATCCAGGCACCATGAACACCAGCACGAAACGCTGGCGAAGGCTTCTCCCTCTTGCTCTCTCTTCTTGTTATTCTCTGAATTCTTGCTCGTATGACAAGTTATCAGCGAATCTTAATACAGAACCTTGATCCAGATCAAATAAAAAAGACCGGTGCCCGAAAGCAACCGGTCTTGCTGAAAAAAGCCGCAATACTTTTACTTGATAAGCCCCTGTGTCTTCCAGACTTCACAGACGTTCTTGCGCGGCGCTTGCAGTTGTACGCCCTTTTCCTTGGCACGGCTTTCCATCACCGCCCGGTGTTCGCCCTGCAATGCCGTGCACTCGTCGAAAGTCTTGGTGGCACGCATCTTGATGCGATGGTCGGTCTGCTCCTGCTGCGACATCAGGGTCCAGCCCGGCGTATTGTTCTGGTTGAAGCGCATGCTCTGACGACCGCCCTTGTTGGCCTTGCCGCCGCGACCGCCGCGCTGGCCCATGCCCGGCCCCATGCCTTGTCCGGGAGCGGAATTCTGGACGCCCGGGCCTTGTCCGGCACCACCGCCCATGCCTTGTCCTTGCTGGGCCATCACCGGCGCTGCCAGTGCCGCGCCAAACAGTGCAACCAGGGTCAGGTTCTTGAGTGTATTCATCGTTTTCATGGTCTATCTCCTTCGTTGTTGGCAGGGCATCGGCCTATCCTTTGCCCTTGGACGTCAGTTAACATCTTCAATGTAAGCCGCTTGTTTCATCTTCGGGCTGTTTTGTATCCCGGAGTTGCAAAACAACGGCTTGCAACAGGGTGTTGCAAAGGCCGGGAGCAAATAACGGCAGCCGGCCTGACGCTTACTTGATGACGCCTTGTGCTTTCCAGGCTTCGCAGACGTTGCGGCGCGGTGCCCGCAATTGCACGCCTTTTTCCTTGGCCCGACTTTCCATCACGGAACGGTGTTCGGTTTGCAGGGCCGTGCACTCGTCAAAGGTCTTGGTGGCGCGCATCTTGATGCGATGATCGGTCTGTTCCTGCTGCGTCATCAATGCCCAGCCCGGCGTCGTGTTCTGGTTGAAGCGCATGCCCTGACGACCGCCCCTGTTGCCCTTGCCGCCGCGTCCGCCACCGAAGCCCATGCCGGGACCCATGCCTTGTCCCGGCGCAGAATTCTGCATACCGGGGCCTTGGCCCATTCCCTGGCCCATGCCTTGACCTTGTTGCGCCATCGCCGGAGCGGCCAGTACCGCACCAAACAGGGCGATCAGGGTAAGATTCTTGAGTGTGCTCGTTTTCATGCTGTATCTCCTTGGTTGTCAGCAGGGCGTCGGCCTGTCCTTCGCCCTTGGATGCCATTAAACCGCAGCAATGTAAGCCGCTTGTTTCATCTTCGGGAAAGTTTGCATCCCTGCGTTACGGAAGCGGGATTTGCAACACTATGTTACAAAGTCGCTGCGTCAATCGGGTGAAATACGCTGCAGACAATGTGGAAACGGAGAAATCATGGAGAAAACCGACAACATTCTGATCGTCGATGACGATCCCGGCATCCGCCGCCTGCTGGTCGATTATCTGGCGCGCAATGGCTTTTCCGCGCTGGCGGCACGTGACGGCCGCGAAATGTGGCAGATGCTGGAACGCCATGTCGTCGACCTGGTCGTGCTCGACCTGATGCTGCCGGATACCGACGGCCTGACCCTGTGCCGCGATCTGCGCGGCAAGACGGCCACCAGCACCATGCCGGTGCTGATGCTGACCGCCCGCGGCGAGGAAACCGATCGCATCATCGGCATCGAAATGGGCGCCGACGATTATCTGGTCAAACCCTTCAATCCGCGCGAGTTGCTGGCGCGCATCAAGACCATCCTGCGTCGCACCCGCACCCTGCCGCCCAATCTGCGCCCCGAACCAGCACGCTGCCTGTGCTTTGCCGGCTGGTGTCTGGATACAGCAACACGGGTATTGACTGCGCCCGATGGCGTCGTCACGCCACTCTCCGGCGGCGAGTTCCGCCTGCTGCGCATCCTGCTCGAACATCCCAACCGGGTGCTCAACCGCGACCAGCTGATCGAGATGATCCACGGCCGCGAAGCCGAAGCCTACGACCGCGCCATCGACGTGCAGATCAGCCGCCTGCGTAGTCGCCTGCGCGACGAAGGCCGCGAACCGGAGCTGATCAAGACCGTGAGGGGCGAAGGTTATGTCCTCGCCGCAACCGTTGAAGGCCGCCCCGCATGCGCCTGAGCCTCTACGCACGCATGGCGCTGATTCTGCTGGCCGGACTCCTCTCGGCACAGCTCGCCAGCCTGTGGCTGCACTGGGACGAACGTGCGGCCATGGTCACGCAAACCCGCGGTCAGCATCTGGTCGACCGCATCGCCGAAGTCATCCGCGTCCTCGAAAGCGAGCCCGTACCATCGCGCCCGGCAGCCCTCCGCGCCTTCCAGTCAGACGACTTGCGCATCTCGGCCATCGAAGAATCCCAGGTCTCGTCGCACGCGCCGCGCGGCCAGTTGCCGCTGGGCATCGCCGCCCGGTTGGGCAGCGAGCGTGAAGTCCGTTCCGTGGGCAGCGGCGGTGGCGGCGGGAAAGGTGGCGGAAAAGGCAGCGGAAAAGGCGCGCAAGCCGGCATGCGCGTCCTTGATGTGCGCCTCGACGATGGTCAGTGGATCAGAATCAGCATTGCACGCGAAAGCGAAGCCCCGACGCCCGCCCTGCCTTTCGATTTCTTTGTGCATCTGCTGATTTCGCTGGTCGTCGTTACCGGCGTCGGCATGATCGCCGTGCGGCAAGTCACCCGCCCCCTGCAACAACTGGCGCAGGCCGCCGATTCGCTGGGCAGCAATCTCGACGCCCCGCCACTGGCCGAAGAAGGGCCGACGGAAACCCGTCAGGCCGCACAGGCTTTCAACCGCATGCAGCAAAGCATCCGGCGACTGATCAGCGAACGCGCCCGGGCGCTCTCTGCCGTTTCGCACGATCTGCGCACGCCACTGACCCGCCTGCGCCTGCGCGCCGAACTGATCGACGACGAGGACTTGCGCAACCAGATCGCCGACGACATCGACGCCATGACCGGCATGATCGACAGTACGCTCGACTACCTGCGCGGCCTGCAGGAAAGCGAAGCCATCCATCCGCTCGACATCAATGCCCTGCTGCAGAGCCTGGTCAATGACGCAGCGGTTCTGGGACGGGAAATCGACATCAGCGGACAGGCGCTGGCCCCCTTCCCCGGACGCCTCACCGCCCTGCGCCGCGCCCTGCAAAACCTGATCGACAACGCCATCAAATACGGCCACGGCGCCCATCTTTCGGTCATTGACGACACCGACAGCCTGCGCCTGACGGTCAGCGACGACGGCCCCGGCATCGCCGAAGAAGAACTTTCGCGCGTCACCGAACCCTATTACCGCCCTGATGCTGCACGACGCAGCGAAACAGGCGGTGTCGGTCTGGGGCTCTCCATCGTCAGTGACATCGCCCGTCTGCATGGCGGCGAACTGCAACTCAGGAACCGCCCGGAAGGCGGTCTGGCGGCAACGCTGGTGTTACGCCGAAGATAGGCCGGAAAAACAACGGGGGCCGCAGCCCCCGTTGGTTCAAAACATTTTCCCCGCGCTCACTTCCGGCTATACATGAAGTTGGAGAACGAACCTTCGGCCACGCGGAACCAGGCGTTCT
>CAYMYD010000227.1:0-2545 GCA_964394535.1 uncultured Propionivibrio sp.
ATGACGCCGGTGCCCATTTCGCGGGCGCGCTTGATGGCGTCGATGACTTCCAGCGCGTAATCGACCTCGGCCTGCTTGGGCGCGAAGACTTCATGAATGATGTCGATCTGGCGCGGGTTGATCATGCATTTGCCGGTAAAGCCGAGTCGTTTGATGAGTTCGGTTTCGTGACGCAAACCTTCCATGTCGTTCACATCGGCGAAGATCGAGTCGATGGCCTGGATGCCGGCGGCCTTGGCTCCCCACAGGACGTTCATGCGCGCGTTGAAGAGTTCTTCACCCACCTTGGTGCGCTCGATTTCCATGGTCGTCACATAATCTTCGGCACCGAAGGCGAGGCCGATCAGGCGTGACGAGGCGCGAGCGGTCTGGACGGCGTTGATGACGCCCTGCGCGGTTTCGATCGACGGCAGGATGCGGAAGTGCCCCACCTCCAGACCGAGTTCTTCCTCGTATTCGGTGAGCAGGGTGTCGAGCCGTTCAACGATTTCCGGCGAGTCGGCCTTGGGCAGGCGGATGCCGTCGGGCAGGGCGGGCAGCACGGCCTTGAGGTCGTCCAAGGCCCATTTGGTGTCCAGCGCATTGATGCGCACCAGGATTTCCTTGTTGCGTTCCTTGTAGTTTTCCAGGAAGCGGCGCACGAGGATGCGGGCGGCGTCCTTTTCGCTGTAAGGAACGGCGTCTTCCAGGTCGATCTGCACCGCATCGCAGCCAAAGAGCGGGATGTTCTGCAACATCGACGGCATGTTGCCGGGAACGTAGAGCAGGGAACGGCGGAGTCTGAAGTCAGCCATCTCAAGCCTCCCGGTCAAAAAAGAGGGTGGGCGTGCCGCCGCTTTCCGAGAAATGGCGCTCGACGCCGTCAATGAGGATTTCGACGAGGACGATTTCGCAGGTGGCGAACACTTCGCAGTCAAAGAGGTGGCCGCCGATCACGTCGCCCGAGGATTTGGCGGCCATGATGTGCAGGTGGCTGTCGCTTTTGCCCTCCGCGCAGGGGACGATGTTGCCGGTGATGCAGAGCAGCTCGAAGGGGCCTTCCATCTCGTGTTCGACCAGACGCGCCGGGGTGATCGGCAGCTTGGCCCCGCTCTTGATGTCTTTCAGGCGGACGTTACGCACCGAACCGATGCCGGAGAGAACCACCGCCGACTCGATTTTTTCCGCCGCAAGCAGCGCGCAGATGCTGCCCTGCAGGCTTTCGCCCGGCCGAATCTTGACCAGAAAACGGCGGCCCTGCCTGTATTCCTTGTATCTCAGATTTTCCTTGCTCATCATGCCCCTCCTGCCCGGTTCAGTGCGGCTTCCAGCCGCGCTTCAATGGCGTAATCGAGCGCGCCGCGATCACTGACGCTGATCTTGCCGCTGGCGACGCCCAACTTGCTCAAAACCTGTTCCAGCCTGGCGCGGATCAGGTGCTCGAACTGCTTTTTGACGGTCGACTGAATCTCGATCGTCAGGGTATCCGCCGGTTCGACCGTGACCATCAGGTCACTCGACTGCATCGTGCCGGCCTGCCCTTTCTTGACGATTTTCATGGTTTGCCTCCTTGGTTATTCAAACTTGCGAGAATCGGTGCTGCGGCTTCACTGCGCAGGAAGTCCAGCGTCGTTGGCGGGACGTATTCCGCCAGTGCGGCCCAGTTGCCCTGTACGAACAGATCACGTACGCGCGAGGCGCTGATCACCCCGGTAGATGCCGTCTTGCGCGCTATCTCGCGCACCTCGACGCCCAGCGGCGGCAGGATGCGCTGCATCGCCGCGTTGTAGTTGGCGGTCAGCGGGCAGCCGGGTTCGCTGCCGACGTAGCGGCGGGTGATGCCGAAGAAAGGGGCAATCTGCGTGCCGAACAGGGTGGCGTCAAGCTCTGCCTGGATGCGCGCGACCGGGTCGTCCCGTTTCAAAAAATAGGTCGGGAAAGTGGCGTTACTGACGATGTAACGCGAGCTATCGAGAACGTGCACATTGCCGAGATCACGCACGCCTTCCTCGACCAAACGGGAGCGAACTTCAAATGGAAAAACCGAGCGGTCTTCGCGCACGACGAAGAGGTAGAGATGGTCCACCTCACTCGCCGCCGTTTCGACAAGATAACGATGTCCGTTGGTAAAGGGGTTGCAGTTCATCACCACGGCAGCATTGCGGCCAGGCCTCAGCAGGGGCTGATAGGTCTGCAACCAGTTCGCCAGGCCCTGACCGTACTCCAGCAGCACAACCTTCCCCTGGCTGGCCAGCAGCCTGAAATTCAGGGCGGCAAAGGTCGTGGCGTAATCGGGCTTGGTGTAGATGAAAAAAGATTCGTGTCCGGCAGCACGTCCCCGGCTCATCAGGCTGTTGATGATCTCGCCGAGCAGTGGCCCGCCCTGCCAGGCGGAATCGACGGCGAGCATCTTCAGCACATATCCGGCACGGGCGCCGGTCGCGACGAGAACCTCGTTCTCGTAGATACCGAACATCTCGTCAAAGCCGTCCTCGAAGGAGAGACCGCTTTGTTCGATCAGCGCACGGGCTTCACGAAAGCCGGATAAAAGTTCTGCGAACATGGA
>CAYMYD010000227.1:2645-4229 GCA_964394535.1 uncultured Propionivibrio sp.
CCAGCCAGATCATCGAAACCCCGATGGCCGGAAGCAGGGCGAATTTCTGCAGGTCGCCAAATTCAACCTTGTTGAGGCCGACCAGCAGATAGGTGGAAGGAACCAGCGGGCTCAGCAGGTGGGCCCCCTGGCCGATCAGCGCCGCACGGCCCATTTCTGCCGCATCGACACCGTAAGTGGCGGCCGCCTTGGCCAGCACCGGCAGCACGCCGAAGTAGAAGGCATCATTGGTCATGAAGAAGGTACCCGGCAGGCTGATCAGCGCGGTAATCACCGGGAAATGGGCCCCCATCGATTCAGGAACTGCCGCGATGATGATCTTGGCCATGGCGTCGATCATCTTGGTGCCGGAGAGGATGCCCATGAAGATGCCTGCTGCAAAGACCATGGTGACGACCGGCGTGGCATTGGCACCGTTGGCAGCGATGCGTGCCTGCTGTTCCTTGTTCTTGTAGTTGATCATCAGTGCCAGCGCAGTGCCGATGATGAACAGGATGGCCAGCGGCAGCACTTCCATGATCAGGCAAACCATCAGCACGGCAACCAGTGCGGCATTGATCCAGAATTTTTCAGGGCGCTTCAGGGCGGCTGCTTCGGAATCCTCACTGTTCATGGAAAAATCACCCGCATGTTCGAGTTCCAGTTTGCCCAGGCGGGTGCGTTCCTGCACGCCCCAGCGATAGCCCATGAAGCAGACGAAGAGCGTTCCCAGCACCATGCCCGGAATCATCGGCACAAAGACCTGCGAGGATTCGACGCCGAGCGAGGCCAGTACGCGCCCCGTCGGGCCGCCCCAGGGAATAATGTTCATCACGCTGTTTTCCAGAAGGGCGAGAGCGGGAAGAATGATCGGGCGAATGCCCAGTTTCCGATGCACCGCCATCATCGCCGAACAGGTGACAAGGTAGGTGGTCGAACCGTCACCGTCAAGCGAAATGAACGCGGCGAGCACGGCGGTGCCAACGCAGACCTTCATCGGGTCGCCTTTGACCGATTTCAGGATTTTCTTGATGATCGGGTCAAAGAGGCCGGCGTCGATCATGACGCCGAAAAAGAGGATGGCGAAGCAGATCATGATGCCGGTCGGCGCGACCTTCTTCACGCCATCAAACATCATCTTGCCCAGCTTGGCATCATGGAACCCCAGCCCGACGGCAAAAATGATCGGAATCAGCACCAGGGCGTTCATCGCGGTCATGCGCTTGGACATGATGAGATACATGAACAGGGTGATCATTGCGAATCCGGCGTAAGCCAGTACAGTTTGACTCATGGTTTTTCTCCCATTGGAATGGTTGTCGTTAATCCCTCTGTGCAGCCTTTGATGGGCGGCACGTCACCAATCTATGAGATCGAAGCCTTCAGTTTCCCTTCACTTTTCAATCACCGACGGAATACTTCCTCTGTATATGACGACAAAAAATATCAGGCCCGCCACGAAGGCACAGAGGCATGGCGGAGGCACGGAGAAAAGCCCTTGTTCCCCTGCTTTTCCCTATGCCTTCTCTGCACCTCCGGGGAGGGTTTTCATCACCGTCCGGCTTCGGCGAACTCCGGAATCTGATCGAAGTTCATGTAGCGATA
>CAYMYD010000228.1:0-4202 GCA_964394535.1 uncultured Propionivibrio sp.
TCTCCTTCTTATCAGTGGCCTTTTTGCTTTGGGGTTCGCAGTTGTTGCATAACCCGACAGCCGAAAGGGACGCTTCGCGGCAAGGCCGCTCGCGCCTCCCACGGTGCTCTTTGCATCACTCCGCCTGTGGCTTCAGCCAGCCCACCAGCAGTTCGGCGGCTTCCGCTGCCCCTTCGGGCAAGGGGCGCGCTGGCGGTGTTTCAGCGAGCACTTCGCTCAGCAGTCGTTCGATGCGGCCATCCAGAAAACAGGCCGGATCGACTTCACGGCAACGGCCATGCTGTGCCAGCCAGTCGATCAGGCAGTCCTGCTCCGGCCAGTTGTCGCGCCGCTGATAGAGCACCGGCGTGCCGTTGCAGGTGGCTTCGGTGAAGGTGCCGTAACCGGGCTTGGTCAGGACGGCATCGACGCTGGCGAGCAGGTCGGTGAAGGGCAGTCCGCAGCTTTCGATGGGACGCATGTCCGCGCGCTGCAAGCCCCAGGCTTGTGGAATCAGCCAGCACAGACCGGACGTCTGTGGCCAGCGTGCGGCTTGCAGGTCGCAGTCAAAACCGCCGTAGGCGACCAGCACGATACGTTCTTTCACGGCAACACCCAGGCGCGCGCACAGTTCGGCGCGGCGGCGGGTGCCTAGGGCGGCGACCGGGGCCAGCGCGCGGGTGTGCGGCAGTTCCGGCATCGGCATGGCTGGCATAAGGCGCAGGAAACATTCGACCGAGCGATAAGCGGCGAGGATTTCATCAAGAATCGGCCCGGCCCAGCTTTCCTGCGCGTAGTAGTGGGCAAAGAGTCCGCCCCAGTTGAGCGAGCACATCGACACGCTGCGTATCCCCGCCTGCGCTGCGCCGGCCAGCGGCAGATAGGCGACATCGGTCAGCACCAGATCGGGCCGCAGGGCGGCAAACAGTCGCCGTTCCTTCTCCACCTTGTTGGCCCAGTCGGCATGGAAGTCGCGGTAACGTTGTGCAGACGTGGCGTAGTCGATGCGCACGGCGTCCAGCATGGCAAAGCCGAAATCGCTGCTGCCGGGAATCAGCTCGAATGCGCCATGAATCCGTGACCGGAGTTTTTCTTCGGGCAGGGCACAGCGAATTGTCAGACGCAATTCCGGGACGCGTGTTTGCAGCGCATTCAGCACCGGCGCAGCCTGCGCCAGATGACCGAAGCCGTGGGAGGAAATGTCGGTGAAAAGGTGAGGGGGCATTTGTGTATGAGTGAAATGTGAAAAGTGAAAGGTGAAATGTGAGATTTCAGGCGCTTCGTGCTTCAGGAAGGGAGGAAACATCCCGGCACGACGGCTACCGGCATGGTTTTCCACATTTCATCCTTCACGTTTCACCTTTCATTTCTCCCCCTTCACTCCAGAAAAAAACCTTGCCAGCATGGCGCCCGGCAGGGGTTTCTCCAGGGGAATCCAGACGCGGTGGCCGTTACCGGGCGCGCATTCGATCGGCTGGCGCTCCTGGTTCTCCATGTGCGCCAAGGTTAATTCAAAATTTCCCGAGGGGTGGATGACTTCAATCCGGTCGCCCACGGCAAAACGGTTTTTGACGTCGATTTCGGCCATCCGGTGCGGTTCATCCCAGCCGGTTACGTCGCCGACATAGCGGCTGCGGCCCGATTCGGCGTGGCCGCGCAGGTAGTTCTGCATTTCGTGCTCGTGGTGGCGCTGATAAAACCCGTCGGTATAGCCCCGGTTGGCCAGCCCCTCCAGTTCGCCGAGCAGGCGCGGGTCAAACGGACGTCCGGCAAGGGCGTCGTCAATGGCACGGCGATAGACCTGCGCCGTCCGTGCGACGTAGTAGGCCGATTTGGTGCGCCCTTCGATCTTCAGCGAATCAACGCCGATGTCCACCAGGCGCCGGACATGCTCGACCGCACGCAGATCACGGGAGTTCATGATGTAGCTGCCGTGTTCGTCCTCTTCGATGGGCATCAACTCGCCGGGACGTTCGCGCTCTTCGAGCAGCCAGACATCCCCGGCCGCATCCGGCGCGGCGGGCTTCAGTTTGTAATCCCAGCGGCAGGAATTGGTGCAACTGCCCTGATTCGCATCGCGCCGGTTGAAGTAGCCGGAGAGCAGGCAGCGCCCGGAATAGGCGACACACAAGGCGCCATGAATGAATACCTCAAGTTCAATATCCGGGCATTGCTGGCGAATCTCGGCGACTTCATCCAGCGAGAGTTCGCGCGAGAGGATGATGCGGGTGATACCGAGCTTTTGCCAGAAGCGCACGGCGGCAAAATTGACGGTATTGGCCTGCACCGAAAGATGGATCGGCATCTGCGGCCAGTGTTCGCGCACCAGATCAATCAGGCCGGGGTCGGCCATGATCAGCGCGTCCGGTTGCAGGGCGATCACCGGGGCCATGTCGGCCAGATAAGTCTTCACCTTGACGTTATGCGGCAGAACGTTGCTCACCAGATAAAAGGATTTCCCGGCGGCATGCGCCTCGTCCAGCGCCTGGCCCAGGATTTCCAGCGAGCCGAATTCGTTGTTGCGCACGCGCAGGCTGTAACGCGGCTGCCCGGCATAGACGGCATCGGCACCGAAGGCAAAAGCGGTGCGCATCATGTGCAGCGATCCGGCAGGGGCGAGGAGTTCAGGGGACATGGCGAAGAACGGTACACGGTAGAATGCAGGCCATCATTCTAACTTCTTTCCCCAAGCCCCCCATGCGCGAAGACATCCTCATCAACTTTACCCCGCAGGAAACCCGTGTTGCGGTGATGTATCTGGGCGCGATCCAAGAATTGCACATCGAGCGTACCGCCAGTCGTGGCCTCGTCGGCAACATCTATCTGGGGAGGGTGGTCCGCATCCTGCCGGGGATGCAGTCGGCCTTCATCGACATCGGCCTTGAACGAACCGCCTTTCTGCACGTCGCCGACATTGGTGAGTCGCGCCAGGGCGGCGAAGCAGCACGCCCGATCGAACGGGTGTTGCACGAAGGACAGAGTGTTCTTGTCCAGGTCATCAAGGACCCGATCAATAGCAAAGGGGCGCGCCTGTCGACACTGGTCTCGGTCGCGGGGCGTCTGCTCGTCTATCTGCCGCACGAAAAGCATATCGGCATCTCGCAGCGCATCGAAAAGGAAGCCGAGCGGGATTCGCTGCGTGAAAAAATCACCCGCCTGGTGCCGGAAGACGAACCGGGCGGCTTCATCGTCCGCACCGTGGCCGAAAACGCCTCCGAAGAAGAACTCGCTAACGACATCGCCTATCTGCGCAAGATCTGGAGCGACATCCAGTCACATGCGCTAACCGTCGCGCCGCCCAGCCTGCTCTATCAGGAACTGCCCCTCGGCCTGCGGGTACTGCGCGATTTCGTCAATCCGGACACCCTGCGCATCATCATCGACTCGCGTGAGAACTTCCAGAAACTCTCGGTCTTCGCCAACGAGTTCACGCCGAAGGTCGTACCCCTGCTCAACCACTACATCGGCGAGCGGCCGCTCTTTGATCTTTACGGTGTCGAAAACGAAATCCAGAAGGCGCTGGCGCGGCGTGTCGAACTCAAATCCGGCGGTTACCTGATCATCGACCAGAACGAGGCGATGACCACCATCGACGTCAATACGGGCGGCTTTGTCGGCGTACGCAACTTCGACGACACGGTGTTCAAGACCAATCTGGAGGCAACGCAAACCATCGCCCGGCAACTGCGTCTGCGCAATCTCGGCGGCATCATCATCACCGATTTCATCGACATGGAAAACGAGGAGCACAAGGCCGCCGTACTCGCCGAATTCAACAAGGCGCTGGCCTTCGACCGTACCCGCTTGACGGTCAACGACTTTACCGCGCTGGGGCTTGTCGAGATGACGCGCAAGCGCACCCGCGAATCGCTGGCGCATGTGCTGTGCGAGGAATGCCCCACCTGCGGCGGACGCGGCGAAGTCAAGACAGCGCGCACCGTCTGTTACGAGATCCTCCGCGAACTTCTGCGCGAAGCCCGCCAGTTCAACGCCCGCGAGTTCCGCATCCTGGGGAACGTGGCGGTCATCGACATCTTTCTCGACGAGGAATCGCAGGGACTGGCGATGCTCTCGGACTTCATCGGCAAGCCGATCTCGTTACAGGCCGAACCCAGCTACGCGCAAGAACAGTACGACATCGTGCTGCTGTAGCGTGCAGCGTGGTTCTCCGCCGTCCACATTTCCCATATCACCACCTGTGTCTTTCATCACACCGCTGAGAA
>CAYMYD010000229.1:0-4201 GCA_964394535.1 uncultured Propionivibrio sp.
CCTGCGACCGAGTGAATGAGGTTCTCTACATGCCTTCCCCCAAAAAACCCCTGCCCAAGCTAGCCAAACTTCCAAAACTTTCCCGCACTCACGCTCCTGCGGACCTCTCAACAATCGAATGGCAGCGTGAACTGCGGCGGCAGTTTGGTCGCGAGCAGTCCTTCGGGCTGGAAAATACCGGCGGTGCGCCGTTTTTCTCCGAGTTTCTGGTCAGTAACCCGCAGTCGAAAAGCCGTTACCGCGTGGCGATTCGTGGTTTGCGACCGGGGGATAATTTCTGCGCCTGTCCGGATTATGCGACCAATGAACTGGGCACCTGCAAGCATATCGAATTTGTGCTGGCACAGCTGGAAAAGAAGCGCGGGGCCAAAACCGCTTTCGCACGGGGGTATCAGCCGCCGTTTTCCGAAATCTATTTGCGTAACGAAGGCGGGCGCAGCGTATATTTCCGTGCCGGAACCGATTGCCCGGACGTTATCCTGAAGGCTGCCAAAGCCTTGTTTGATGCAGCGCAGGAATGGCGTCTTGCACCGGAACGGTTTGCCGAACTCGATGCCTTCATGGTGACAGCCAGTCAGTCAGGGCACGAACTGCGGGCCTACGATGATGCGCTGGATTTTATCGCCGGTCAGCGTGATGCCGTGCGGCGGGCCGTGGCGCTGGAACAGATTTTCCCGCAGGGCGTTGAGGATCAGCGGCTGAAATCCTTGCTCAAAGTGCCGATGTATCCCTATCAGGCCGAAGGTGCGCTGTTTGCCGTGCGGGCCGGGCGGGTGCTGATCGGCGATGAAATGGGGTTGGGCAAGACCATCCAGGCCATCGCCACGGCTGAAATCCTGGCGCGTCATTTTGGCGTTTCCAAGGTGCTGGTGATTTGCCCGACCTCACTCAAATACCAGTGGCAGAGTGAAATGGCCCGCTTTTCCGGGCGCGAGTCGCGTGTCATGGCCGGTGGTCGGGCGCAGCGAATGAAGGATTTTGCGCTCGACGATTTCTGCAAGATCACCAATTACGAAAAACTCAAACCCGACCTCGATTTCATCGCCGCCTGGGGGCCGGATCTGGTGATCGTTGATGAAGCGCAGCGGGTGAAAAACTGGAACACCATCGCTGCCCGGGCCTTGAAGCGGATCGATAGCCCCTACGCTGTGGTGCTGACCGGTACGCCACTGGAAAACAAACTGGAAGAACTCATTTCCATCGTCCAGTTTGTCGATCAGCATCGCCTGGGGCCGACCTGGAAACTCTTGCACGAACATCAGATGAAGGATGAATTCGGGCGGGTTACCGGCTATACCGGGCTGGAATCGATCGGCGAGACGCTGGCCCCGGTGATGATTCGTCGCCGCAAGTCGGAAGTGCTGCTGCAACTCCCCGAGCGTACCGATCAGAACCTGCTGGTGCCGATGACCGGGCCGCAGATGGCTTATCACGAGGAAAACGCCGAAATCGTCGCCCGCATCGTCCATCGCTGGCGCAAGATGAAATTTCTTTCCGAATCCGATCAGCGGCGGCTGACCTGCGCCCTGCAGAACATGCGCATGTCGTGCAACAGCACCTATCTCCTTGATCAGCAAAGCGATCATGGCGTCAAAGCGGACGAACTGGCAGCGCTGTTTGATGGCCTCTTTGTGCAGGGCGAAGCCAAGGCCGTGGTGTTCAGCCAGTGGACGCGAACGCAGGACATCGTGATACAGCGACTGGAGGAACGTGGTATCGGCTATGTGAGCTTTCACGGAGGTATCGCTTCGGAGCAACGTCCGGCGCTGATCGAACGCTTCCGTGATGACCCGGATTGCCGCGTCTTTCTATCCACCGACGCCGGGGCGACCGGCCTCAACCTGCAACACGCCTCGACCCTGATCAACATGGATCTGCCGTGGAACCCGGCGCTGCTCGAACAACGTATTGCGCGCATTCACCGACTGGGGCAGAAGCGGCCGGTACAGGTCATCAATTTTGTCGCCAAGGGCACCATCGAAGAAGGGATGCTCTCGGTGCTGGCCTTCAAGCGTTCGCTGTCCGCCGGGATTCTGGACGGTGGAACGGGTGAAATTTCGCTCGGCGGTTCACGCCTAAACCGCTTTATGAAGGATGTCGAAAACGTCACCGGCCACATGGGGACAGGCGAGGCCATGAGTGCGGATGAGGAAACGCCCGGTGCCGTGGCCGAAGCGACTGAGGCGACGTCCGGTGCGATGACGGATGAAGGTGGCGATGCTAACGTTGAGTGTGCGCCACCGGTGATCGATGATCCCTGGCAGATTCTGGCGCAGGCCGGGGCGCAGTTGATGGGTGCACTGGCGGCGGCCAAGGACCCGGCCTCGCCCGCGTCGGCCTGGATCGAGCGCGACCCGGTGAGCGGAGCCAGTCACCTGAAAATCCCCATGCCACCCCCGGAAACCGCCGAACGCCTGGCCAACGCCTTTGCCGCGCTGGCCGGGGTTTTGCGTGGCAAGCAAGGGCAATGACGGCAGTAGTAGGGGAATCTGCTCAACTGTCCAGAAGGGGCGACTTCATCCGTACGATTACGCCGCAAGCGGCTAATCGTACCTACGGTTTGCTGCCTGTCGCCAGATACGCCGAAAACGCTTCCCCCACCTCCGGGTGTCGTCGCCCATAATCAACTGTCGCCTGCAGGTAGCCGAGTTTGGAGCCGCAGTCGTAGCGGACTCCCTGATACCGATAGGCGAGTACCTGCTCTTCGGCGAGTAGCGAGGCGATGGCGTCGGTTAACTGAATTTCTCCACCGGCACCGCTACGCACCGTTTCCAGGTGCCTGAAAATCCGTGGCGTCAGGATATAGCGGCCGACAACGGCCAGTGTGGAGGGGGCTTTCTCGGGTGCCGGTTTCTCAACGATGCCGCTGATGCGCTCAAGGCGATCGCCGAACGGTTCAGTTTTGACGATGCCATAACGCCGGGTTTCTTCCCGCGCCACATCCATCACCCCCAGTAGCGAGCAGCGCTGCTTGGCATAAACGTCGGTCATTTGGCGCATGATGGGCGGGGTTCCTTCCATCAGGTCGTCCGCCAGGATTACGGCGAAGGCTTCGTCACCCACCACCGGGCGGGCGCACAGGACGGCATGACCCAATCCCAGCGCTTCAGCCTGCCGCGTGAAAATGTAGTTGATGTTCTTCGGCAGCATATTGCGTACAAAGTCCAGCATCTCGGTCTTTTGCGCGCGCTCCAGTTCGCTTTCCAGTTCGTAGGCCTTGTCGAAGTGATCCTCGATTGCCCGCTTGCTACGGCCGGTGACAAAGATCATGTCGGTAATGCCCGCCGCCGCCGCTTCCTCAACCGCGTACTGGATCAGGGGCTTATCCACGATCGGTAGCATTTCCTTCGGACTGGCCTTGGTTGCGGGCAGGAAGCGTGTGCCTAGGCCGGCAACGGGGAAAACGGCTTTTTTGACCGATGACATGCTTTTTCCTTTCATGGTTTTTTCGGGAGCGTGAGCAAGGCTGAATTCTATCCGTTTTAAGCATTTCCGACATTTTTGAAGACCCGCCGGGGATTCCCACGGCGGGTTTTTTTGCGCCGATGGTTTTGCAGATGTAACAAAACCGTCACCAAAAAGACGCCTTATTGTCATCTTCAGCGCTCAACATGCGCATCATGCTTGCAGTGCGCTCCATTTTCCTCTCCGACATTCACCTGGGCACCCGGGCGTGTCAGGCGGATCGTCTGTTGGAATTCCTGCGGGTCTATGTCGCCGAAAACGTTTTTCTGATCGGCGACATCATCGATTTCTGGGCGATGCAGCGTCATATCGTGTGGACGCAGGCGCAGAACACCTTCGTGCAGAAAATCCTGCGCCGGGCGCGGCGTGGGGAGCGGGTGATCCTTATCCCCGGCAACCACGACGAGGCGCTGCGCGATTATCTGGGGATTTCCTTCGGCGATATCCGCGTCGAAGGCGAATACATCCACGAACTCGCCGATGGTCGCTGCTTCCTGCTGATCCACGGCGACCAGTACGACCAGATCACCCGTCATCACCGCTGGATCGCGGTGCTGGGTGATGTGGCCTACGACTTTCTGGTCTGGATCAACGGGTTTTTGTCCTGGGTCAGGCGGCGCTTTGGCATGAATTGCTACTGGTCGCTGGCGGGCTACGCCAAGCGCCGGGTCAAAAGCGCGATGCAATTCATTTTCGATTTCGAGAACGCGGCAACGCATGCGGCACGGCAGCGCGG
>CAYMYD010000230.1:0-4189 GCA_964394535.1 uncultured Propionivibrio sp.
TCGGCACGATCATGGTGGTGAATCTGGCGATGGGCATGATTACGCCGCCATTCGGGGTCAATCTGTTCGCTGCCTGTACAGTCGCCAAGATCTCGCTCGACCAGATCATCCGCGAGCTGATCCCCTTCGTGCTGTGTGTTCTGGCCTGCCTGATGATCATCACCTATGTGCCGCAAGTTTCGCTGTTCCTGAGAGATCTGGTCTACGGGTATTAGAAGCAGTCGCTAGTGGCTGGAGGCTGGTGAGGGGTCAAAAACTTCTGTACTGGCAAACCTTGTTTCAACCAGCCACTAGCCACACGCCAGCAGCCACTGTTTTACAAACCAAATGAAAGCCAAACCATGAACAAACCTGTCAAAAAACCCGTCGGTGTGATCGGCCTAGGGGCCATGGGCATGGGCGTTGCCATGTCCCTGCTGCGTGAAGGTTTTGAAGTTCACGCCTGTGATGTCCGCGCGGAAGCCGTGCAGAAAGTCGTTGATGCGGGCGGGATTGCCGCCGCCTCACCGGCCGCTATGGCACCGCTGGTCGAGGTGCTGCTGACCGTGGTGGTCAATGCCGATCAGACTGAAACCGTGCTCTTCGGCGAAAACGGCGCCGCCCCGCACATGAAACCGGGTGCGGTGGTCATTGCCAGCGCGACGGTATCACCTGAATTTGCCAAGGCACTCGGCAAGCGTCTCAATGATATGGGTCTCCTGATGATCGACGGCCCGATTTCCGGCGGTGCCGCCAAGGCCATGTCCGGCGAAATGACCGTGATGTCCTCCGGGACGCCGGCTGCCTACGCCAAGTGTGAAGACGTGCTCGACGCGATTGCTGGCAAGGTTTATCGTCTGGGTGATGAAGTTGGCCCCGGTTCGGTGGTCAAGATGGTCAATCAACTGCTGGCCGGCGTGCATATCGCCGCTTCCGGCGAAGCCATGGCGCTGGCCATTCGCGCCGGTGCCAATCCCGACCAGGTTTATGAGGTGATCACCAATAGCGCCGGCAATTCCTGGATGTTCCAGAACCGCGTCCCGCACATTCTGGCCGGAGACTATACGCCCCTGTCGGCGGTTAACATCTTCGTGAAAGATTTGGGCATCGTGCTTGATTACGCCAAGAAAAACGTCTTCCCGCTGCCACTCTCGGCAACGGCACACCAGATGTTCATGTCTGCTTCGGCAGCGGGACACGGGGGCGAGGACGATTCTGCCGTCATCAAGACTTTCCCCGGCATCAAATTGCCCTGACCGTCGGGGCGGGTTTCAAACCCGCCCTTGTGTTATAACCGGACGGGTTTGAAACCCGACACTACAAACGGAGCTACTTATGAGCCTCATACTTGGTTGCATTGCCGACGACTTCACTGGCGGAACCGACCTCGCCGGGATGCTGGTGAAAGCCGGGATGCGTACGGTACAAATGATCGGTGTTCCGCAGGAACCGATAGGCGACGATGTCGACGCCGTGGTGATTGCGCTCAAATCGCGTACCACGCCCGCCGATGAGGCGATTGCCGAATCGCTCGCCGCCCTCAAATGGCTACAGGCTGCGGGCTGCCGTCAGTTCTACTTCAAATACTGCTCGACCTTTGATTCCACGGCCAAGGGCAATATCGGCCCGGTGGGCGAAGCCTTGCTACAGGCACTGGGCAGCAAGTTCACCATCGCCTGTCCGGCTTTCCCGGTCAATGGCCGAACCATCTACAAGGGGCATCTCTTTGTCGGTGACATCCTGCTTTCCGATTCCGGGATGAAAAATCACCCGCTGACGCCGATGACCGACGCCAATCTGGTCAAGGTGCTGCAGGCCCAGGTCAAGGGCAAGGTGGGCCTGGTCGACTTCAACGTAATTGCCCAGGGGGCGCAAGCCATCAAGGATCGCTTTGCCAAACTGCAAGCCGAAGGCTGCAACTTCGCCATCGTTGACGCCGTGACGAACGATGATCTGATGGTCATCGGCCAGGCGCTCGATGGGATGCCGCTGGTCACGGCCGGGTCGGGTATCGCCCTGGGCTTGCCGCAGAATTTCCGCAAGGCAGGGCTACTGGCCGATAGCCAGGTGGCTGATGCCCTGCCGCCGACCGGTGGCCTGCGCGCCGTGATTTCCGGTAGCTGCTCGATTGCCACGCAAGGGCAGGTTGCCGCGATGCGTGAAAAACACCCGGCTTTCAACATTGATCCTTTCGAACTGGCACAGGGCAAGGATGTTGCTGCTGCCGCGCTGGCCTGGGCCAAGGACAAGGTCACCAAGGAACCCGTGCTCTTCTACGCCACGGCCACGCCGGAAGCGGTCAAGGCCGTGCAGTCACAACTGGGAGCCGACAAGGCGGGCAGCCTGGTCGAAGACTGTCTGGCTGCGATTGCCCAGGGGCTGGTGGCAATGGGCGTGGGGCAACTGATCGTCGCGGGGGGCGAAACCTCCGGTGCCGTGGTCAAGGCGCTGGGTGTCACCGGCCTGCGCATCGGCCCGGAGATTGACCCCGGTGTTCCCTGGACAACCGGCATCACGGCCAATACAGCAGACAAACCGATTGCACTGGCGTTGAAATCCGGCAACTTCGGCACGCCGGACTTCTTCCTCAAGGCGTGGAATAAGCTCTGACTTCTGTGAAACGTGAAAGGTGAAACATGAAATGTGGAAAACCGATCACGGCTTCGTCGGGCGTCCTGTGGAATGGATGGGTGGATGGCGCTACGCTTATCCACCCTGTAACCCCTGACGCGGCCCCTGATTTCCACATTTCATTTTGTTCCTGATACGGAGATTTTTTACGATGACCGCAATCATTCACACCGAAGAAAACCGCCAGCGCGAAAGCCTCGCCACGCTCTCGAAAACGCTTTACGAGCGCGGACTGGCTACCGGGAGCAGCGGCAATGTCAGTGTCCGGCTTGAGGACGGCTGGCTGATGACGCCGACCAATTCCTGCCTGGGGACGCTCGACCCGGCAAAAATTTCCAAGCTGTCGTGGAGCGGCGAACACCTGGCCGGTGATCCGCCGTCGAAGGAAGCCTTCCTGCACAGCGCGATTTACGAAACCCGTCCGCAGGCCGGGGCCGTGGTGCATACCCACTCGACCTATACGGCGGCGGTTTCCTGTCTTTCCGGGCTGGACCCGGCCAATTGCCTGCCACCGCTGACGCCGTACTTTGTCATGAAGATCGGACGGCTGGCGCTCATCCGCTACTATCGCCCCGGCGACAAGGCGCTGGGCGATGCGGTACGTGCGCTCAACGGCAAATACAGCGCGGTGCTGCTGTCCAATCACGGTCCGGTGGTTTCGGCCAAGAATCTGGAAAGCGCCATTTATGCCAGCGAGGAACTCGAAGAAACGTCAAAAATCTTCCTGCTTCTGCGCAATGCGCCCACTTCCTGCCTGAATGACGCGCAGGTCGATGAGCTTAAAACCGCTTTCAAACTCGACTTCTGAAAGGAATGCCATGCCAAAATTTGCTGCCAATCTCACGATGATGTTCAACGAAGTGCCGTTTCCGGAGCGTTTTGCTGCGGCGGCCAAGGCCGGTTTCACGGCGGTTGAATTCCTCTTCCCCTACGATTATCCGGCGGCCGATGTCGCCCGATGGCTGAAGGAGAACAATCTCAAGAATGCCCTGTTTAACATGCCACCCGGTAACTGGGCCGCTGGTGAGCGCGGTATCGCTTCGCTGCCGGGGCGTGAGGCGGAATTTGCCGCCGGGGTCGACAAGGCCATTGAATACGCGCTGGCGATGGGGACGCCGACGGTCCACGCCATGGCTGGCATGTTCCCGGAAGGTGCTGATCGGGCCAAATATCGTGCGATCTATATCGCCAACCTCAAACTGGCAGCGGAAAAGCTGGCCAAACATGGCCTGACGCTGGTGATCGAGCCGATCAATACCCGCGACATGCCCGGCTATTTCATCAACTACCAGGCCGAAGGTCATGCTATCTGTGCTGAAGTGGGTGCGCCCAATCTCAAGGTGCAGATGGACTTTTATCACAGCCAGATCATGGAAGGCGATCTTTCCACGACCTTCAAGAAATACTTTGACGGCATCGGCCACATCCAGATCGCCGCTGTGCCGTCGCGCCACGAACCTGACGAAGGCGAAGTCAATTACCGCCATATTTTCCGCCTGCTCGACGAGATGGGTTATGCGGGTTATGTCGGTTGCGAGTATCGCCCACGTGGGAAAACCGAAGATGGACTTAACTGGCT
>CAYMYD010000231.1:0-4180 GCA_964394535.1 uncultured Propionivibrio sp.
GGACTATCCTTCCCCCGGACCCGTGCCGGTGGCCAGTTGTACCCCGGGCACGCAAATTGATCCCACGACCAAGGAGCAGACGACCTGCACGACCATGCTCAGTAACGGGCCGACTGCGGTGCAGAGTTGTACCGAGCTTGTCCCGACGGCTCCGCACTATCTCAAGATCACCTGTACCCCGCACTCACCCTCCACGGAGGTGAGTGGCTGCACACCAGCGACGGCGACAGCCCCCCTCTGGCAGACGATCACCTGCACCCCGCTTTCCGGGGGGAGCGAGAATACGCTGGCCGACGTGGCGATGTATTACTACAAGAACGACCTGCGGACACCGGCACTGGGGAACTGTACCGGTGCAGTCGTGCCGCCGGCAGCTGGCGGTAGTACGCTGTGCTCGCCAACGGAAGCCATGAACAACGTGCCGACGACGCTGTCCGATCCCAATCCGGCGCAGCACATGACGACCTTTACCCTGGGTCTGGGCGCTTCCGGTTACATGCGCTACTCGTCGACCTACAGTACGGACGTCGTGCCTGCGGGATACGCAACCGATCCGACGGCGGCAAATAATGTTCCCGGGGATTTTCCGATGGTCAAGGGGGTCAGCCCGCATCGCGCCGGGGATGGCATCGACGCCAATCCGACGGTTGGTGCCTGCTCCTGGCAGTCAACCGGTCACTGCAACTGGCCGGTGCCGGCATCGAACAAGCAGACGACCATCGACGACCTCTGGCACGCCGGGGTCAACGGGCATGGGGCCTACTTCAGCGCGACCGACCCGAGTTCGCTGACGACCAGCCTGACCCTGACGCTGGGGTCGATCAACACCAAGAGTGCGGTGGCCGCGGCTTCGACGGTCAGCAACCCGGTGCTGGCGCCGGGCGACAGCTATCTGTTTAGTGGCGCATACACCTCCGTCGAGTGGACGGGGGACGTCATGCGCATGACGCTGGATCCGATCACCGGCATGCCTTCGGGAGTCTATGACTGGCAGGCCCAGAGCAAACTCGACAACAAGGTCTGGGATACTCGCAAGATCTATGTTTTCGACAGCGGTGTGGCGAAAAAGCTGAAGGAATTTACGGCGGCGAATTTCTCTGCCAACAGCAATTTCAAGCGACCGCATATCGACAACCTGGCGCAGATCCTCTGCTCGACGCCTGATGTCTGCCTGAGCAATGCGGACAAGGCGGATGCCGCCGGTGCCAAGCTGGTCAATTATCTGCGTGGTGACCGCACCTGGGAAGGCCTGCTCACTGATAACACCAAGTACTTCCGCAAACGGGAGCATGTGCTTGGCGATATCGTCAATGCCCAGACGGTTTATGTTGATGCGCCGTATTTCAACTACGTCGATCCGGGTTACGGGGCATTCAAGGCGAGCAAGGCCAGCCGCAAGCCGATGCTCTACGTGGGCGCCAACGACGGCATGCTGCACGCCTTTGCTGCAGTCGGGACAGCGGCAACCGAAACCAAGGTCAAGGACGCGGCCAACAAGAAGGTTGCGGCGGCACGCGATCCGTCCAATTCGGCCAAGGCGACCGAGGCCAGCACGGCCATGGCCGCAGCAACGGCGGCATTGGCGGCTGATCTGGATGTGGGTCAGGAAAAGTGGGCCTACATTCCGGAGAAGGTGTTGCCCAATCTGCACCTCCTTGCAGACAAGCGCTACGCCGACAAACACCGCTACTTTGTCGATGCCACACCGACGATTGGTGATGTCTGCGTCAGCGACTGCAATTCCGAAACAAATGCGAAATGGAAAACCATCCTCGTCGGTGGACTGGGGGGAGGCGGGCGCGGTTATTACGCCCTGGATATCACCGATCCGGATGACCCGAAAGGGCTGTGGGAGTTTTCCGATACCAACCTGGGCTATACCTATGGCCAAGCGCAGATCGGCAAGCTGGCGGATGGTACCTGGGTGGTGGCGATGCCCTCCGGTTACAACAACATTGCTGCCGGCGATGGTGAGGGGCGGCTCTATGTGGTCAAGGCTGGCGATGGGGCGCAGATTACCGGTAGTCCGATCGAGACGGACGTTGGCGATACGGACGACCCCAGCGGACTTGCCAAGATCACCATGCCGGTACTCAGCCCCATGACCAATGCCTCGATCATCGGGGTGTACGGTGGCGATCTCTTGGGCAATCTGTGGCGTTTCGACCTGAATGACGATGTCGGTCCGGACGGACTCGAAGCGCAGCTGCTGGCGATCCTCAAGGACGGTGCCGGCAAAAAGCAGCCGATCACGACAACGCCGATTGTCAGTCTGGTGCAGAAGAAATATATCGTCATGGTCGGCACCGGACGCTTCCTGGCAACCGCAGATGCGGCGGCGGACGGGATTACCCATTCGTTCTACGGCATCATTGACCGGCGTACGACGGGTGGAGCGGCTTCGGATGCCATTTATGACAATCCGGGTGGCGAGCCCCGCCCGCCCGCCGCCGGTTTGAATGCAAATGGTTTCATCATGCAGAAGATGTCGGAAGTGACCTGTCCTGCGGGTAGTCCGGCCAACCTGTGCGTCAGCCCGGAGAAGGTCATGCAGATGGATACCAATACGATCAGGGCGGATTACAACACGCATTATGGCTGGTTCATCGACTTGCCCCATGCTGCCGAACGGGCCAATCTCGACCCGGCGCTGGGTTTGGGTACCCTGGTGTTCAATACCAATGCGCCAACCTCGAATGCCTGTGACCTGGGCGGTCAGAGCTACCAGTACTGGCTGGACTACAAGGACGGTGGCGCGGTTCGGTCGGTGGATAACCCCGGTGGGCTGATGGGCAAGTTGATCAGCAATTCACTGGTCTCAGCGCCGGGACTGACTCAAAGCGAGGATGGCCTGCGCGTGAATACGAATGAGCCTTGTGTCGGCCCGGGCTGCTTCAAGGTCACGATCCCGCCTGTCTCGGATGAGGCCTCGCTCACGCGGCGTACGGCGTGGCGCGAACTGATCGTGGAATAAGCCGGGCTGCCTCAGCTTTCTCCCTCTTTTCCCTGTGCGGGAGAAGAGGGAGAAGTTGTTTTGCCATGGTGCGAGCTTAGCTATCCTCAGTCGGATGAAATTTCCTGATTCGGGCCGTTTTTCTCTGGCCCTGCTTGCTTCGCTCTGTCTGCATGGCGGGGCGTTATCTGTTTTTGCGCTGCATCCGGGGGGGCGGGGGGTGATGCCACCTTCGGTCATGCAACTGACGCTGGTCAGTACACGCCCAACGCCGGTCAGCGAAGCGCCGCCTGCGCCGGCGGAAGTCTTGCCGGTATCACCGCCCCCGGCGGAGATGAGGACTGTCAGCCGGCCGCCGCGTCTACAGGAAAAATCAGTCCGCTTGCCGCCCAGGCAAGCACGCACAGCGACAACCGCGCCCTCAGTGCAGGCAGCGCCCGCCGTCAGGCCGCCCGAAGCGATTAAAAGCGCGCCGGTCGGAGAGGATGCCTTGATCAAGCTGCCAGGACTCAGCGGTGTTGTGGCACGCGCAGAAATTGAATTCGAGCTTTTCTCCGGGCCGGATAATCAACCAGCCGGCCGGGCACGGCACCAGTTTCATTCGGATCAGCAGGCGTATTACGGCATTCGCGTCGAGCATCTGGATTCTGTCGCTGGTGCGGAGGCGGTGCCGGACTGGTCGATTGAGGTGGCCGGAGGTTTCTGGCTGCATGGTCTGGGCCCAATTTCTTACAAGTTGAGCGGTGGAATGTCGGAACGGCTCATCGCTCTCGGAGAATTGCCTTCGTCGCCGCTGGCTGCCCGCGAAGGCCAGATGCTCGACAGCATGCTCGACCGCCAGAGCCTGATCTATCAATTCATGGCCAAGCCGCCCGAACCGGGCGGAGGCAGTTTGTGGCTTTCGGATGGGGAAAGGAAACGCCTGTTTGATTACCGCATTTCTGTTTTTGATGCCCAGCCGATAACGGCACTCGACGGTGTGCGCGCCATCAAGCTTGATCTGCTGCCTCGTGAAGGAACCGATTCCATTGAATTATGGCTGGTGCCGGATATGCACTATCTGCCGGTACGTGTGCGTTATACCGATTCGCGTGGCGATGTCTCCGAGCAGAGGGCGGTGAAACTGGATTTTTCGCTGCAGTAACGCCGCGCCGCTTCATTTCCCCAGCAACTGGTAGCTGGCCAGCCCGGCAAAGGTCATCAGCAGCGAGCCGAGCACGTGCGCGC